>DATAYX010000230.1:0-7976 GCA_036272355.1 Acidimicrobiales bacterium | reverse complement strand
AGGCGTCGGTGGCCTGCAGCGAACAGCGGTCGCAGTCGATGGTGAGCCCGCCCTCGGGCTCGATGTCGGTCTCCCTGGAGTGCAGCATGCGCGTGACCCTCTCTGTTCAGGGTCAGCATGACCAGGGGCTGTGACACGGCGTATCTGCGTCATCGTTCGCTACCCGTCGCTGGACGGGCCGGCCAGCGCGGCGCGGGCGCTGCGCAGGGTGTCGTCCACGCCCCAGGCCACGCCCTCGGTCAGGACCGCGGCGGGTGTGGCGAGAGCCAGGAACGGCGCCGCGGCGCGGTAGTCGGTGAAGGCGGTCCCGCTCATGACCACGGGGGCACCCGGGTGGCCCTTCTCGTCGGCGGCCAGGCCGGCAATGGTCGCCGGGTCCTCTGCGGGCGGCGCCTTGGTCACGACGGCGAGGCGAGCGGCGCGGCCGAGTCCCGTTCGCAGCTCGGAGAGGCCCGCCCATAGGACCTCGCAGCCGATGCAGTCCGCCGAAAGGAAGAGGAGCAGCACCGGAGCGGTGGCCCCGACCACGTCGATGCGGACGGCGCGGCCGTCGGGCGCGACGCCGACGACATCGCGCGGGACGGTGGTGGGGGGCCCGACGGTGGTCGGAATGGGACGCAGCCGGCGCAGGATCTCGGCCGGCGGCTCGGTCACGAGACCTTCGACGGCGTGCCCGGCTCGGTCTCCTCGTCGGTGATCTCGACCACGCTGCGCCCGTGCCCGCACCAGCGGCACACCACGTCGTCGACATGGCGGGACACCACCTCCTCGTCCTCCACGACCAGGTCGCCGCCGACGGTGAAGTGGTGGAACGCCTTGGTCGTCTGCGAGATCGTGACGTCGAAGCGGGTGAGGTTGCCGCAGGCGTCGCATCGGTATCGAGGCAGGCTCACGGCGTTCACGGTAGTCCGCCGTGTGGGTGCGCCTTCCCGGGCTCGGCGACCGCGTCCGGGGTGCGGGTGGCCCGTGCCTCGGCTCAAATGCGGTTGAGGAGCTCGCTCTTCTTCGTGGCGAACTCCTCTTCGGAGATGATGCCGCGTTTGCGGAGGTCGTCGAGCTCGATGAGGCGATCGCGTATCTCGAAGGGGACCGAACCCGGGGGTGGGACGTGTTGGGTGGACGGTGCACCGGGGTCGGTGCGCTGTTGCGAGGCGCCGGACGCCGGTGCCGACGCGCTGACGCCGAAGGGCGGCGTGTCGTGCTGGTCGGTGTTTCGGTCGGCGTCGTCGTAGTCGTCGTCATAGTGGTCGCGGTGCCGGCCACGCTGGTCGCGCGGCAGCATGTCCTCGGGGATCGCCTCTCGGCGGCCGCCACCCACGATCTCGTTTATCTGCGAGTTGATGACGCGCTGCACGACCGCCGGCTTGCGCATGTACTCGAGCGTCATGGAGTCGTCCTCGCCCTGCACGTCGATGACGAGGCTGCCGGTGTTGAGGACGCGCTCGAAGAGCTCCTGTCGGATGTTCACCTCGGTGATGCGCTGGAGGCGCAGCTGGACGGTGTCGCGCCCGACGATGCCCTGGCGCACGAGGATGCGCGTCGAGGTGAGCGCCACGTCGTAGGAGCGCCAGCGGACGTAGCGGCCGAGCAGCCACAGGCCCGGGATCAGGGCGAGGATCACGATCGGGTAGTTGGTCCAGCCCGGCGGATTCGCCCACACGATGAGGATGACGATGATGGCGGCCCACACGGCGATGGAGGTGAACAGGGGGCCGAAGAGGAAGATCCAGTGCGGCTTCAGCTCGGCCAGCAGTTCCTCGTCCGCGTTGAGAAATTTCCGAGGTATGGCCACTGGGTCCAGCGTATCGGGGGGACCTGCGTGTCCGAGGACGGGGCGCAGGTGGTGGTGGGCGGCGTTGCCGCGTGGGGACTCGTAGGGTGGGTGTGATGCCCTACGCCGAGGTTGAGCCCGCAGAGGTCAAGGCGCGCATTGCCCGCGGCGAGAGTGTGTTCCTCCTCGATGTGCGCGAGCCCTTCGAGGTCGAGGAGTGGGCTTACCCGATCGGCGTGCACATCCCGCTCGGTGAGCTCGGCGGTCGGCTCGACGAGGTGCCGGCCGACCGGACCATCGTGGTGGCGTGCCGCAGCGGCCAGCGCTCGGCCTCCGCGGCGAAGGCGCTGAGCGACGCCGGGTGGAACGCGGAGAACCTCGCCGGCGGGGCGCTGGCGTGGGCGGAGGGCGACGGATAGACCGCTCGCTGGTTCGACGGTCGGCTAACGGAGGCCGGCGGAGTCGCTTTCGACCGAGCCGACGACGGTCGCCGCGAGCGCGATCCGGTGGTCCTTCGTCCACGGCGGACCCAGTGTCGTGCGGGGCCCGTGGAGAACATCTTGGGCCCGAGCCCCGAGGACGCGGGTGGCCTCCTTCTCGATGTCCTTGGCGTCGAAGAGATGGAGCGTCCACCCTCGGGCACGCCCGAGGTCGGCCAGGACCTGGCGGTACATCACCGAGTCGGCTCGGCTCTCGTGGGGGACGCGACGTTGGGTGGCAATGTCGATCGGGAAGTCATTCGGCCAGGCCCGCAACGATATCGAGACGATCGGGTCCGAGACTGCGGCCGCGAGCTCTTCGAGCGCCGTTGCCGCCACTCGGACGACGGACGCCCGCACCTCGAGGACGAGAGCTGCGAGCTCGTCGTCGTCGAGGGGCTCGGCATTTCGGTGCATGAGGTGCGGGCCGCCCTCGTGATGGATCGGCGCAGGCGGCAGACCGGGTTCGATCAGCTCGATGCGGCGGCGATCCACGACTTCGTGCTCCGCGCCGGCCGTCACGGCGATCGCCCAACCGAGATGGTGGGCGATGCCGAGGCGCATGCGGCGATTATGCCTGTGGCCGCGGGCTCCGGTGGCCGCCTGCCGACCTCAGCCCGAAGGCGGCGTCGTGGTCGTGGTCGTGGCCGCGGTCGTTGTGGTGGTCGAAGCAGGAAGGGTCGTCGAAGTCGCCGATGTTGATCCACCGGCTCCCGTCGCACCGGTATTGGCCCCGGCCCCGGTCGACGTCCCAGACGACCCGGTCCCCGGACCCGGAGTGCCGGTCGTGGAGGTCGTCGTGGTACTGAGCGGTGCGGCCAGGAGCCCGCTGTTGTTGAGCACGGTCTCGACTTGTTGCTGCACGCCGTTCACCACGGCCGCCACCGCGGCCGGTGTCCCCTGCACGCCGAGCAGGGGCAGGACGTTGAGTTCTTTCAAGATCTGCTCCAGCTGGTGCTCGACCCGATCCGATGGAGCCGCCTTCAACGTGACAACCATCTGGTCCGCGAGAGCCGTGGTCGTGCAGGCGGGACAGTTTGAGTTGAGCGCGCTGGCCTCGTTGACGGGGGCAATGACGTTGCTCTGCCCGACGATGAGCACCACCTGGAAGGAGACGGCAACCGTCGTACACGCTTGGCACTTGCCCGTAGCGGACGCGCTGTTCGTCGGCGTGACGGCCTGACCTCCGCTCACCGTCACGAGCGAGTACGCGACGTCATAGGTGGCGCCCCCGTTCTTCGTGCCGGTCGCCGTGGCCGACGTCTTCGCGTTCCCCGAGGTGATGACGTAGGGGAAGCCGGTTCCCGTCGTCGAGACGGGTTTGTCGCCGGGGCCGGTCGCACTGGCGCCGGGGGCGGAAGATGAGTTGGCGACGATCGCCGTGGCGGGGTGCCCGCCAGATCCCGCAACCACGAACAGTGCCGGGTCCGCCTTGGACGCCCCGGCAACCGGGACCATGGACTCGGCGAGATAGGTTCCGGGCGGCAGCGGGGCTGGAGCAGAACTGCTGGGCGGAACGCTCCCCCCGGTGCGGCCCAGAGCCTGCACCATCGAGGTGAGGGTCCCGACTTCGTTTGCCCGCACCGGCTGGTACTGGCCCGAGGGCCACCAGGCCCAGATCAGAACTCCGGCAAGGAGGGCGCCCGCAACCTGGACCCCACGCCGCCGGACCGGGCGTCCGTCAGTCCACTGCCCCACCTTCTTGGCGCTGCCGCGGACGATCCTTTGCGCGATCAGCGCGCTCCCCAGGACCGGGAGCAGCAAGGCGAGCAGACGAAGCAGCGACGCGAGCACGCCGACCACGTCGGCGCTTGCCAGCAGGTGCGGCATGTTCTGCACCACGTGGCGTCCGCTGTCCCACGCACTCGTCACCAGCCTTGGCAACAGCATCACGGCGGCAAGGGCGAGACTTGCCATCACCGGCACGATGATCAGGACCCAGGCCGTGACGAGGAACCTCGCCCAGCCGGTGAGCGCCGAGGGCTCGCGGCGCTTCCAGGGCAAGAGTCGTCGGAGTGTCGGGCCGAGATGGGCGAAGAGGTCCGGGACACCCGTGGCATCCGACAAGATGTGATACCCGTCGGCTCTGATCAGTGGCGAAAGCTGCTTCACCATCTGCAGGATTTGCAAAGCGACGATCAACAGCAGTGCATCTGTTCGTACGAAAAGCCATACGACCATGGTGACGTCGGCAACAAGGGCATTGAAGTAGAGGCCCGCAAGGTCCACGCGTAACCGGCTGCGCCGGGGTAAGCGGTACGCGTCGGTGACATCGGTGTAAAAGGCCGGCCAGACAAGGTAGAGCCCCATACCCATACCGCCGGGCGTGGCGCCTCCATAGCGGCAAGCGGCCGCATGGCCCAACTCGTGGATGCCCGCCGAGACGACCGCCACGCCGAACACCAGAAGAAGCAGGGACGGGTGGTTGAAGGCTTGTGCCGTCGCAGCGGCGACCCCCTTCTCGAACAGGACGAACCAGAAGACGACGCCGAAGGCCGCGATCGACGGCCACATGAGATACGGGCGGAACAAGAAGGTGAACGGCGCGCAAGCCCACCGGGTGACGCGGGGGTTCGTCACGAGGACCTTCCAGCGCAGTGCGAGAAGGGGATTCCGCCGAGGGGGTGCCTCGTGCTCCGTGCCGGCCAGGAGGCCCTGAGCGGCGAGTTTCTGGATCAGGCGTGTGACGTGTGGCTCGGTGATCGTCCTGCCGAGGTGCACCGACATCTCTCGAGCGAGAGATGCTCCGTCACGCGCCCCGTCCGCGGCGCATTCGAGCAGCGCGTACAGGAGCGGGCCCAGCTGCACCATCTGCCCGTCATGACGGCGCACGAGCGCCACGTTCTTGCGGTACCCGGTCCCGTGGACGGGGCCGAGCAGCTGGATACCCTCGGCCGGGGCAATGCCTTGGATCCCGCTCGGTGTTCCTCCAGCCTGCTCGCCGTCGAACTGGCGTTCAGCAGCTGGGACCTCGGTGGTCGTGGTCGCCAACGTGACCGCCCTCCCCGTGCTTCAGGGACTACTGCTGGGAAATGTTGGCGTCCTGCGTTGCAGTTGCGTCCGCCGACACGTTGTCCAGGTTCTGGCTGATGTCGACCTCCTGAGGAGCCACCGCTTCAGCAGTGGCTCCCGCGGACCCGATGTTCGCGCTCACGGCAGCGTCGATCGGAGCTGCGACGTTGGCATTCGCGGCGACGGCCCCGTCTATGGGTGCGGTGAGATTGGCGTTCGCATCGATGTTGATGTTCGCATCGAGCAGGCTGCCACCACTGAGCAGAGAGTCCACACCGCCGGCGGTTGCACCGGTCGCACCGCCTAGGGCGCTCCCCGCAGCACCGGCCGCACCGTCCAGGGCGCTCCCTGCAGCGGAAGTCGCGCCAGCGGCAGCCCCGGTCGCGGCATCGGTGGCACCAGCGGCAGCCCCGGTCGCCCCAGCAACACCAGAATCGACGGGGGCAGTGGCGCCCGCAGCAGGAGCTTCGGCCGGCGCAGCAGTGGCGCCAGCAGCAGGGGTCTCGGCCGGCGCAGCAGTGGCGGGACCCGCCGGCGCGGTCGACCCGCTTCCGGTCGCCGCCGCGGACCCGCCTGCGTTTTGCTCGATGCCGGCATGTTGCGGCGCCGTCGCCGTGGCAGAAACGCCACTCATACCTTGGTCCAACGTCCCGTGCTGCTGGGCTTCGCTCACTGCCGTGGCGTCAGGGCTGAGCAAATTTGCGCTCGCAGACGCTTCGATCGGCGCGGCAACGTTCAAGTTCGCCGCTGCAGCGAGATCCACCGGCGCGGCGAGGTTCAGGCCCAGGTCGACAGTCGCATTCACGTCGAGCAGCGACAACACCTCCTTGTTCGGGAGGGAAACAGCGTCCTCCGCCTCGACCTCATCCATCGATACAGCGTCGTCGTCCATGCGCGTCATGTCATCTCCTCCGACCCGCCTGGGGCCTGTACTCGTCCCGCAACTCAGCCCCACCGTCGTGCCGTGGAGTTGTCCGATTTATGCCCTGACGCGATGTGCCGAAACGTGATGGCGATCCCGGTCATATCTGAAACCGGACGGTCCCGACATCGACGAAGTGCCATCGAACCGGCAGCTCTGGTCTCCGTCCCGGGCGACGAGCGTGCGACCCCACCAGAATTCGATTGCGCCAGAACGGGGGGACCGACGGTCCGCCTGACGGCGCGTACCCGACGCCGCGTGTTCGCGGGTGTATCCGAAAAGTGTCGCTCAAGTACGGGAGCCACGGTGGAAACAAGGTGCCGGACCATCACAGCTTGCGTGTCCTCGCTCGGTAGGGCTGGTGGGGATCGAACCCACGACCCAAGGATTATGAGTCCTCTGCTCTGACCACTGAGCTACAGCCCCGCCGGGATGTTACCGACGCCCGAACGGTGTACCTGTGCCCAGAGACCGAGTGAGGCACATGAGTCTTGAGGTTTGGCAACATGAGGCGGTGCCGACCCCGCCACCGAGGCAACTCCTGCGCACAGGGCCGCGATGAGCCCCTCGTGACGACGACCGAGGCGATCACCGGGATGAACGCCGGTGACTCAGAGAACAGGGACGGCCCCGAGCAGCCGGAGCCGTGGTGGCTGCGGTTCGCTCCTTGGAGTCTGGTCGCGGTCGCCGTCGTGTGGGGCCTGGTAGAGCTCCGTCCGGCGCTCACCGCGGTGCCGTATCTCGACGACAGCTCCATCCACCAGCAGATGGTGCGCTTCGCGTCGACGCGTTGGAGGCAGGGCCATCTCCCGCTCACGAGTTGGTACCCGAATTTGGGCCTCGGCTCGCCGCAGTTCCTCCACTATCAGAGCCTGCCGTCGATGATCACCGGCCTCTTCGGGACGTTCATCGATCCCAACACGGCATTCCGCTGGTCCATGTACCTCCTCTTGGCGCTGTGGCCGCTGGTGATCTACTGGGCGGCCCGCGTGTTCGGACTCGGCCGCTGGACGGCCGGTGCCGCCGCCCTGGTCTCACCCCTGCTCCAGTCGGCGGCCGGCATCGGCTACGAGGACATGGCCTACATCTGGCGCGGCTACGGGGTGTGGACCCAGCTGTGGGCGTCATGGACGCTGCCGCTCGCATGGGCCTTCACCTTCCGCGCCCTCGACGCCCGCCACTCGGTGCGACGTTCGGTGTTGCCAGCCGTCCTCTTCATCATGTTGACCGTCGGGCTGCACTTCGAGACGGGCTATCTCGCGTTCGTGGCGATCATCGTGTTCCCCTTCCTCGTCCCGTCCGACATCAGGCGCCGGTTGCTGCGGGCGCTCCTCGTCGGAGCGTCGGCCGTATTGGCCTCGGCCTGGGTCATCGTGCCGGTGCTCGAACAATCCCACTGGGCGGCAAAGAACCAGGTCCTCGAGGGCACCGGCCTGGAGAACGGCTACGGCGCGTCCCAGATCCTGGGCTGGCTCGTCAGGGGCCAGATGTTCGACCGCAACCACTGGATCGCGGTCATCACCATCTTCGGCGCCGTCGGGATCGTCGTGTGCATCACTCGGTGGGGCACCTTCGTCGCCGGCCGCGCCCTGGTGGCCATGTTCGCGGTCACCACGCTGATGACCTTCGGGCGCACGACCTGGAAGGGTCTGTACTCGGTCCTTCCTGGGAGCAGCGACATCTTCATCCGCCGCTTCGAGATGGGCATGCACCTTTCCGGAATCTTCCTGGCCGGCATCGGGCTCGTCTTCGTGGGGCGGCTGCTCGTGGAGTCGGCCACCACGCTCTTGCC
>DATAYX010000229.1:0-3805 GCA_036272355.1 Acidimicrobiales bacterium | reverse complement strand
CGAGCGCGCGAGCCACGCGCTGCTCGGTTCGGTCGACGGGCTGGTGCTCCTGCGCGCTTTGGTCTGCGCGGCGACCGCTCGCGCGGCCGCCTGAGGGTCAGGCCCTCGCCCGCCCGATATCGGCCTTCTGCAACACCGTCGCGCTCACTCCGGCGGCGCGCCATGTCGAATAGGTGATGCCCTTGCGCTCGCCGTAGGCCTTCGCCACCTTGATGAATTCCTTCTCGAGCGCGGACATGTCCCTCACCTGGTCGACCCGTGAGCGCTCGTCGAGAAGGTCCTTCTGCTCCTGGAGCAGATGCAGCCGGGTGAGGGCGTCAGCCCCGGCCAGCTGTGCCTCGATCGTGCCCAGCCGTTTGTCGATGGAAGCCACCGTGCGCTTGCGCCCCCGCCTCGGCTTGGAGGTCTCGAGGGCCTCGAGGTAGTGGCGGACGGTGGCGCTCTCGGCGCGCCCCCGAGCCAGCGCGGCCTTGTGGCCGGTGCTCATGGGCTTGCGCGGAGCCGAACTCTTTCCCTTTGGAGCCATGGCCCCATTGTGGCGCATCCAGCGGACCCTTATCGACGAAAACGGCAATCTTCCCGATCGTTATTTCCGGTCCGCGACGGCACCGATTCAGTGATTCCCTGCGGTTGCACATGTCCTATTGCTCCCCACGAGAACAGCCATTTCCGTGATGGCCACCGCCCGCTTCTGCCTCGGGTCCTCCCGGCGGCCGGCCCCGGCTGGACCCCGGGCCGCCCGGCGTCGCATCCTGGGGTGGTGGGCCAGTTCCATTTCGACCCGGCGACCTACCGGGAGCTCATGATGAGCGAGGTCCCGAGCTACCAGCGGGTCCAGGAGGAGGTGGCCCGGGCCACCGAGGGCCTTGCCGCGGCATCGGTGCTCGATCTCGGCACCGGCACCGGCGAGACCTTGGCCGCGGTGCTGTCGCGTCACCCCGGCGCGGCCGCCATCGGGATCGACGAGAGCGCGGCCATGCTCGACGCGGCCAACATCCGCCTGGTGGGCCTCGGCGTCGACCTCCAGGTGGCGGACATCGGCGAGCCCCTCCCGCCTGGGCCCTTCGACCTCGTCGTCTCCGCCTTGGCCGTCCACCATCTCGATGGCACGAGCAAAGTGGCACTCTTCGGACGCATCGCCGCCGCCCTGCGACCGGGCGGCCGCTTCGTCCTGGGCGACGTGGTCATCCCGGAGGATCCACGCGACGCCCTCACCCCGCTCAGCGACGACTTCGACCGGCCGTCCACGACGGCCGATCAGCTGGTCTGGCTGGCCGAATCCGGGTTCGACGCCACGCTGACGTGGGCCGAGCGCGACCTCGTCGTCCTGCGCGCCGACGTGCCGTCCTCCGCCACCC
Organism: Acidimicrobiales bacterium; assembly: GCA_036272355.1. GTDB lineage: Bacteria > Actinomycetota > Acidimicrobiia > Acidimicrobiales > RAAP-2 > Bog-473. The sequence goes on along the minus strand of DATAYX010000229.1, from coordinate 2,447 downwards.
GATAGCCACCGGCTGAGGGCCCGGAATTGCCAGGACAGAGGCCTGTGGCCTCTATCGTGGAAGGCATCATGAGTTCCTCGGACGAGGCGCCCGACCACGCCCCCGCCGAGGAGCCGCTGCACCGGGCGCTCGGCCTCACCGACGACGAATTCGAAGCCGTCGAGAAGATCCTCGGTCGCACCCCGAACCACCTCGAGCTCGCGCTCTACGCGGTCATGTGGAGCGAGCACTGCTCGTACAAGTCTTCTCGGCTGCATCTGCGCCGGCTGCCCACGGAGGGACCGCGAGTGCTCGTCGGGCCCGGCGAGAACGCCGGGGTCATCGATGCCGGCGACGGCATCGCGGTTGCCATCCGCATCGAGAGCCACAACCACCCGTCGGCCATCGAGCCCTACCAGGGCGCCGCCACCGGAGTGGGCGGGATCCTGCGAGACATCTTCACGATGGGCGCCCGGCCCCTCGCCGTGATGGACCCGCTCTTCTTCGGGCCGTCCGGCGACGCACGTCAGCGCTGGCTGGTCGAGGGAGTGGTGAGCGGCATCTCGGGTTATGGCAACTCGGTGGGAGTGCCCACGGTCGGTGGTGAGCTCACGTTCGACCCGTGCTATGCGCAGAACCCGCTCGTGAACGTGTTGTGCCTCGGCGCGCTGCCGACCGATCGCCTCGTCCTGGGCATCGCGTCCGGGCCCGGGAACCTGGCCGTGCTTCTGGGCTCGAGCACCGGCCGCGACGGGATCGGTGGCGTGAGCGTGCTGGCCTCGGCCGGGTTCAGCGGCGACGACGCCGGCGCGGCCGACGACACCAAACGGCCCAGCGTCCAAGTGGGCGATCCGTTCGAGGAGAAGCGGCTCATCGAGGCCTGCCTCGAATTGCTCGACACCAAGCTCGTCATCGGCATTCAAGATCTCGGCGGCGCCGGCCTGGCGTGCGCGACGAGCGAAACGGCCGGACGCGGTGGTGTCGGCATGGACGTCGACGTCTCGGCCGTTCCCCGACGCGAGGACGGCATGGAGCCGTGGGAGGTCATGACGAGCGAGAGCCAGGAGCGCATGCTCGCCATCGTCACGCCAGAGTCGTGGCCGGCCGTGGCCGCCATCTGCGCCAAGTGGGAGGTGCGAGCGACCGTGATCGGCACGGTGACCGCGCCCGATCCCGATGGCGGCGGGCGACTGCGGATCCGCGACGGTGCCGAGGGTCCCATCCTCGCCGACGTGCCCGCAGCATCGCTCTCCGACGATGCCCCCCTCTACGACCGGCCGCGTCGCCCCCCGGTTCGTCGCACCGCACCACCGCCGCCGCCACCCGATGACGCCGCGGCGGATCTCCTCACCCTCTTGCGCTCGGCCCGCTGGGTCTATCGCCAGTACGACCACCAGCTCTTCCTCAACACGGTGGTCGGGCCCGGGGCCGATGCCGCCCTGTTGCGGCTCGCGGGCCCGGGTCTTCCCCCGTCGGATCGGGGCGTCGCCGTCACGACTGATTCCAACCCGCGGGCCTGCGCACTCGATCCGCGCGGTGGCACCGCCCTGGTGCTCGCCGAGGCCGTTGCGAATCTGGCCTGCGTCGGGGCGACGCCCGCCGCCGTGGTCAATTGCCTCAACTTCGGCAACCCCGAGCACGCCGAGGTGATGTGGCAGCTCTCGGAGTCCATCGACGGTATGGCCGACGCGTGCAGCGCGCTTTCGCTCCCGGTGATCGGCGGCAACGTCAGCCTCTATAACGAAAGCGGCGGTGCCGACATCGACCCGACACCGGTGCTCGGGGTGCTCGGGCTCGTCGACGACGTGCAGGCGCCGCCGCCTGGTCTCTGTTGGGCCAAGGGCGACGCCATCGTGCTCCTCGGCGCTCGTTCGGCGCACGACGGCTCCTTCCCGTTGGACGGGACACGCTGGGCGACCGAGTGCGTGGACCACCGCACCGGCTTGCCGCCGACCGTCGACTTCGTCGCACACCGCGCTGTCTGTGCCTTCGTTGCCGCGTTGGTCGCCGCGCGGGTCGCGGGAAGCGAGGACTCCGTCCTCCGCGCGGTGCACGACGTGTCCGGCGGTGGCCTCGCGGTCGCGGCAGCGGAGATGGCCGCCCACTCGCCCGTCGGCTGCGTGCTCGAGGTGGCAGACAGGCCCGCCGAGCTCTTCACAGAGCTGCCGTCCCGCTTCCTGGTGGCCACGCCGTTCCCGGATGAACTCTGTGCGGCTGCCGCGGAAGCCGGAGTCGAGACGGCCGTGCTGGGGCGTGCTCAAGGCGATCGCCTGACGCTCGGCGACTGGGTGGATCTCCCGTTGACAGCCGTGCGCGAGGCCTTTGAAGGGAACCTGACCAGGGCATTGGGCGACTCGTGACGCCACAGGCCTGTGCGAGAATGGGTGGCGCGTGAAGGAAGCGTGCGGTGTCTTCGGGGTCTATGCGCCCGACAAGCGGGTCGCGAACCTGACCTTTGACGGCCTCTT
>DATAYX010000228.1:0-9578 GCA_036272355.1 Acidimicrobiales bacterium | reverse complement strand
TGCTCGAGGAACGAGGGTGGGAAGGGCCCCGTGCCGCCCCGGGCATTCGACGCCAGCGGGACGCGGCTCATCACCTCGGCGCCGCATGCGATGACCAGGTCGTAGTGGCCGGCGGCCACGCCGGCGGCACCGAAGTGGACGGCTTGTTGGGAGGAGCCGCACTGGCGATCCACCGTGGTGGCCGGAACCGACTGCGGAAGGCCCGCCGACACCCATCCGTTACGGCCGAGGTTCGTGCTCTGCTCGCCCACCTGCGTCACGCAGCCGGCGATGACGTCGTCGATCCGCTCGGGGTCCACGCCGGTGCGGTCCAACAAGGTCGTCAAGGCGAAACCGAGAAGGTCCGCCGGGTGCCAGTTGGCCAGCGATCCGTTGCGCTTTCCAAACGTCGTCCGCACGACGTCGACGATGACCGGCTCTCTCATGTATCCGCCTCCTGCTGGATCGTTGCCTCCACGGCCTCTACGGCGCCGGTGGCGGCAGCCTCCTCACGGCGCGCCATCAACGCCTCCACCGCCTTGCTGGCACCTGAAGGCTTTCCTTCGTACGACACACTGCCGTGGTCCAGGACCACGGCCCAATTCGCCAACTCGAGCACGCGGTGCACCTGCTGCTCCACCACGACGAGGGCGGTGCCGTTACGGTTGATCTCTCTGAGCCCCTCGTAGACCTGATCCACGATGACGGGGGCGAGACCGAGCGAGAGCTCGTCCGCCACCAGCACCTTGGAGGGCACGACGAGCACCTTGGCCAACGAGAGAAGACGCTGCTGCCCGCCCGACAACGTCCCAGCCATCTGCTTTCGCCGCTCGCCGAGTATGGGAAACGCCGTGTAGGCCTTTTCGAGATTTGACGCAACCTTGCCGCGACCCTGTCGCTGGCGGAACACGAGCGTGAGATTCTCCTCGACCGTAAGGCTCGAGAACACGCCGCGTCCTTCGACCACGTGGGCCATCCCTAATCGAGCGATCTTGTAGGCCGGCCAACCGGTGACGTCGTTGCCGGCGAACACGACCTTGCCCGACGTTGCGGTGACGAGGCCCGTGACCGTCCGCGCCACGGTCGACTTGCCTGCGCCGTTTGAGCCGACCAACGCCAGCACTCCGCCCGGCGGCACCCGGAAGGACACGTCGAAGAGCGCGCGGTACGGCCCGTAGGCGGCGCACACGCTCTGCAATGAGAGCACGGCTCCGCCGTCATCGGTCGCGACGTCCACGCCGGTGTCGGCCGTGGTGGTCATGCCGCTCCCATCTGGCCGAGGTAGGCATCGCGTACGTTCTGGTCGGCCATGACCTCATCGAACGTGCCCTCCGCCAGCATCGCACCCAGGTCCATGACGATGGCCCGATCCACCACCTCGGCCACCATGCTCAGGTCGTGCTCCACCAGGAGGATGGCAGTGCCGCGTTCGCGCTGCACCGTCCGCAGGACGGCAGCCACCTCCGCCGTCTCGTGCAGGTCGAGCCCCGAGGAGGGCTCGTCGGCCAGAAGGATCTTCGGCTCCGTTGCCAACGCCCGGGCCAGTTCGACGAGCCGGCAGTTGCCGAGGCCCAACGCATTGACGGACGTGTCGGCGAGACGTGCGATGCCCACCAGCTCCAGGGTCGCGTGCACACGGTTCATCTCGTCCGTGGTCGGTTTGCTCAGGTTGAGCAGGTCGCGCCAGAGCCGCCCCTCGCCCCGACGCGCCCGCTCGGCCACCAGGAGGTGGTCACGCACGGACATGTCGGTGAAGACCTCGACCTTCTGGTAGGTCCGCCCGATGCCGAGTCGGGCCCGCTTGAACGTCGGGAGGTCGAGGAGGTCCGTACCGTCAAACCGGACATCACCGATGTCGGGACGCAATTGGCCGCACACGCAGTTGAAGAGCGTTGTCTTGCCCGCTCCGTTCGGTCCGACAAGTCCGACACATTCGCCTGAAAAGACATCGAACGAGATGCTCGAAACGGCCTGGATCCCGCCGAACGACTTGCAGACGCCAAGCAGGCTCAGGAGCGGCTGAGCGTCAGCCATTGGCATGCCTGGTCGAGAGCGTGCTCCCAGTGAGCTCGCCGGAACCCCCGCTGAAGAACAACCGCTCGAAGCGCTCGTTCCAGCGCCGCTTCTGGAATTCGAGGACCCCCTCGGGGTGGGCCGCGTAGGTCAGCGCGCCGAAGGCAAAGAGAGCCACGGTCAGGCTCGACGCACCGACGCCGCCGAGGCCGATCTTCGGTAGGAACTCGGTCAAGACCTGCTGGAGGAAGAAAAATCCGATGCCGGCCTGCATCGCGCCCTCCAACGTCGTGACGCTCGTGGTGACGACCAGGACGACGAGAACAAGGGAGAACTGCGCGTTGAAATTGCCTGCGTTCACGTCTTGGCTCTGCAGGCTGTACAGCAGGCCTCCGATGCCGGCAATGGCACCGGAGAGCGCGAATACCACGATCCGCTGCCAGGTCGGGTTGACACCGAGTCCCGCCGTCGCGATCTCACTCCCGCGCATAGCCGCCAGGTTGCGGCCAACCGTTCCCTTTCGCACCATCATGACCACGATGACGGCGACGATCAGCGTCCCCAGCGAGACGAGGAAGACGGCGTGTCCGCTGGAGTTGAAGAACACGCCCGTGCCGAGCCACTTGGGTTGGATGGGGAGACCCTGTTGCCCACCCGTCAGATAGGTCTCGTTGAAGAACGTGGCGTCGAAGAACAGTGCGGCCGCAAGCGTCATCAAGGCCAGACCGAGACCGCGAAGGCGCAGAGAAAGAAGGGCGAACACAATCGCAACAGCCGCCGCCAGCACTGCGCCGACCAAGGCGCCGACGAAAAGGTTCAACCCCAGGTGGTTGGCCACTTGGGCCGCGGTGAAGGCGCCTATACCGGCAAACGTCCCCTGGCAGAGCGAGAGCTGCCCTGCCATGCCCGTGATCAGGGTGATCGACAGCAAGACGATGGAGATCGTGATCCCGTTATTGAAGACCGTTGTCCACGGGGCCTGCATCCACGTCAGCATGGACACGCAGAATCCGGCGAACACGACCCACCACAGCGGACGGATGATGCGGTCCATCGTGGGTGCCCGGCTCGCCGCGGCGATCGGCGGAGGGGGCGGATCGACGGTGGCCAACGGGTCGCGGTTCGAGTCCAACGTCCGCATCCCCGGAAGAACGAGCAGTGCGACCACTATGGCGACGAATGGGATCGAGGGCACCACCGCGGCGTTCCAAATGCTGTTCGGCGAGATGTACCCCTCGAGCACCGTGGTCGTCACCCCGATCAAGACGGCGACGCCCGCTGCGATCGGCAACGAGCGCAACAACGCCCACGCCGCCGCCGCGATCGCGGTCACGGTGAGGATGACGTAGTCGTTGGACGTGAAGGCCCCATAGACCGACGCAAGAAGCACACCGGCCAAGGCAGCCATGAAGCTCGACACGATCCAGGCCAAGGAGACGACCCTGTTGGCGTTGACCCCGTCGAGCTGCACGAGGCGACGGCTCTCGACCGCGGCACGCATCTGCAGACCGAGGCTCGTGTAGCGCAACAGGATGGTCAACAACACGAGCACGACGACGGTGACCGAGATCGTCGCCAGGTAGATGCCGTTGATCGGAGTGTCCCACAGCGTGAAGTAGACCGTGTTGGGATTGAAGAACGGGAAGATGGTGGCGGTCGCATCGAGGTTCTGGTTCCCGAAGAAGACCGGCAGCAGGTTCGGGATCCCGACCAGCAGCGCCAAGCTGCAGACCATTTTCGCCACGGAGTTGGAATTGGGAATGTGCCGGAAGATGAAGCGGTCAAACGCCCATCCCACGACGGGTCCCATCACCACGACCGATACCAGGAAGGCCGGGAAGCCGGACCAGCCGTGGACCTGGGTCAGATAGGTGAAGACGAATGCAGAGGCGAACGCCTGTGCCCCGAACGCGAAGTTGAAGACGCCCGTCGCCTGGTAGGTGAGACAAAGGCAGACGGCGACGAGTGCGTAGGTGCAACCGTAAGGGACGCCGGGAAGCGCGAAACCGAGGAATTGCACCATGTCAGCTTCGCGCTCCCCCGCTCCTACCTATCCGCCGTCGGCCCTCAGGAAGGCGACGGCGTGCCCGCCGGCAGCGGAAAGACCGGGTTCTTCTTCGGGTTGATCGACTCGAAGCAGTTGAAGACATTCTTCCCGTGGTTCAGCGTCGGCACGTACTGGTTGCCTACCACCTTGATGTAGGCGAGGCAGTAGGGCGGAGCGTGGCCGCTGTGACCGGCGTCCTTCCAGTTGACCGGTGCCTGCAGGCCACCGGCTGTGAAGTTGGTGATGGAGTTGTCCTCGTTGATCACGTTGGCCTGTGTGAGGTTGTTTCCCGCCATTTTCACCCCCTGCACGAACAGAGCCGCAGATTCCCAGCCCTGGAGCGCTACTTCGTCCTGCGCGTATTTCGGCTCGTACTTCTTCATTTCCTGGAGGTACAGCTTCAACCCCGGGTATTCGGACTGGTTGGCGCCGAAAGGCACGTGCGAGATGTCGAAGTAGATGCCCTGCATGAGGCTCTCGTTCGCGGCCAGCGTCTGCTGGTCGTTGCCGTTGAACCACAGCTGCGTGATCTTCGCCCCGTACTGTTTGATCGCCCGGGCCATCGTGACGTTGCCCTGCACGTCCATGCAGCTGGCGACGAAGTTCGTGCCCGCCTGCTTCATGCGCTGCACGTCGGTGGCCACCGTCGTGCCGGGATAGTTCACCTTCAGGTCCGAATAGCTGATGGTGTAGCCGGATTGCTGCATCAGATTCTGCTCGGCCTGGCAGGCGTCCGATGATGCAGCAATTCCGTACGCGATGAACGCGACTGAAGGCTTCGACTCAGTCTTCCGGGCCACGTACGCCACCTGGGGCGTGCCCGCCTGGTAGTACTGCACGGAGCCTCCGGCTGCGAAGAGGTTCTTTGCCCCGGCCCAGTTACCCGTCACGTTGTAGCCATACGTCGGGATGCCCGACTGGACGAACAGGTTGGGCGAGAAGAACGCAGTCCCGACTCCGGTCACGGCGAAGACGTGGTCTTGGTTGATCAGCGTGCTCGCAAGTTGGTTGAACGTCGTGGGGTTGCCACCGTCGTCAAGCGCATACTGGTAGTTGATCTTGCGTCCGTTCACGCCACCCTGTGCGTTGATGTAGTCGAAGTAGGCCCGCTCGCCGTAGATCAGCGACCCGAAGTTCGACGCCAAAGTCCCGGTCTGGGTCGAGATCGTCCCGACGGTGATCGACGTCGCCGACACCCCTGGAGCGCTGCTCGTCGCTGCGCCGGCACTAGTCGCGGTCGTCACGACGATGGCGGTGGCCAAGGCCGATCCCGCGAGCATCGTCGCCAACCCCAGCTTGATTCCTTGCCTCATTCGCATGCTTTCCCCAATCATCCGTCGGGCATCCCCCCCGGGATGCAGGTCACTGTACTTGTAGGGCTTCACGCCCATTGCTCACCCCTTGTGGGCCCATACGATCTTTTTAGGAAGCACGTCGTCGCCCCGACCTGCCGTCCCCTCGCTCCTGCGCACGTTCGAAATCCGTTGTCACCGCCTCGGCGTCACCCCAAGAACAACCTCCGGCGGTCGAAGTCTCTCAGCGCACGGACCTCTTCTGGGCGCGCCAGGGCGAGTTCCTCCACCTCCCGAGCCACGTCGGGCTCGTACCCGCAGCACGCGGCGAACGCGCGGACACGTTCGTCGAGGCTCCCGTCTCCGGCTGGCACCGCGGCGACCCGCAACACGCCGTCGTGGCGACGAAGGATTCCCATGTCCGTGACGACGCTGACCACACGGTCACCGGGCGAGGTCACGTAGGCCACCGAATCGGGCAAGCGCTCCGGCCTGGCCAGGGTGACGACCACGCAGGCCGTGGCCCGGCTCGCCACGTCGTTGGCGCCCCCCGAACCCACCAGGAAGCGTCCACCCGACAGTGCGGTCGAATTCAGGCGCCCCTGGCGGTCGACCTCTGCGGCGCCCAGGCACCCCACCGTGGTCGTCGCCGGTCCGCCGATCACCATCCCCAACACCGAGGAGGCATCCGAGAGATACGGCGTGGACGGGAACACGCGCTGGTTGAAGATGTACGGGTCGGCCGGAGTCGGCTGGTAACCCCACAGCCCGAGTTCTGCGGTCAGCACCACGTTGCTGCCGGCCGCCCGGGCCCGTCCCACACCCACCCACGCGGCCAGGTTGGCCACGCCGGCCCCCGCCAGCACGGCGTCGGCCCCGACAGACCGGACCACGCGTTCCACTTCCCGCGCACCGAACGATGCCGCCCTCTCCCACTTCGTCACTTCGGCGTCCTCGACGACCGGCGTCGCGTCGGCGTCGGCCTTCCACGACATCGGGTCGGACCGTCCCTCGAGCCAGAGCAACTGGTCCTCGCCGACTCGGGCCAGGTATTCGGCGTGCGTCGCGGGGCCCAGCACCCACTCGTCGACGTAGCGGTCGAACTCGTCGCGCGCCGCAGCGTCGGCGGCGGCGCTCCAGTGCGCGATGTCCTCGCCGTAGCTGCGGACGGGCAGGCCCGGTGCGTAGCAGCCGCCGGGGTGCGCGCCGTACGGCGCCTCGACGACCGCGAGCACACGATGGGCCGGGACGCGCACCCGATGCCCCAGGCCCTCGACGTCGTCGAGCACCCGCTCCACCGTCGCCACCACACCGCGCTTCGCGGCCCATGCGCCCCAGAGCCCGTCGAGCAACGGCTCCGAGAAGACCAGGTTGCCCGCGGGGTCGGCCGCCGCGGCGTGGACCAGGGCCACATCGGGCGCCAACGGCTCGAGCAGGCCGAGCGGCCCGAACGGCGAGTCGACCACTTCGAAGCCGTCGTTGTCCGCCATCGACGAACCGACGAGCGACCCGGTCACGGCCGCGGGCAGCCCGCGTGCGGCCGCCTCCAGCCGCTGGCTCAGCGTCAGGATCGACCAGTGCTCGACCTCGACCTCGCCCGACTCGTACGCCTGGCGGAAGATCGGGTTCGGGGTGTACGTCGGGAAGCTGTTCCCCGAGTACGCCGTGACGACCTTGCGGACCAGGCCCCCGCGGAAGAAGGCGCCCCCGAGCGCGCCGAGGCTGGTCATGACCAGCGTGAATCCCGGGTCCGTGCCCCAGAACTGACGCGCCAGCTCGCGGGCGCCTGCGGTCCACCGGCTGTGGCCCATCATGACGAGGACCGTGTCGCCGGGCCTGACGTTCCCCGCTATCGCCTGGTCCAGTTCGGCCAGAACCGGAGCGGCTTGCGAGGAGGTCTCCGGGGTCACGAAACTGGCTTCACGTCAACCACGGAACCGTAAAACTCCTGGTCCCCAGTCACTTTTTGCCCACCCCAAACCTGACCACCGTGTCAGGTTAGCCATTTCGACCCCGCCCGGGCGTTAGCATTCACGCGCCATGGGATCGCCGGAAGGCCAATCTGACGCGGCGACCGCCACCGAGGACAGCGGCCGCGCCGGCGCGCCCAAGAAGACGGCTGCCCCAAAGGGTTCGGCCAGGATCGCCGCAGCCCGGTCCGGAGCGGGCGCCCGGCCCAGCGGGTCACGTGCGTTGCCGGGGAGCGACACGGACGCGGTCGGCGCCCCGGCGAGCAAGCGCGTGCTCCGCAGCCAGGGAAAGCGCACGATGCGCAAGCTGCTCGATGCCGCCATGGTTGCCTTCGACGAGCGGGGCTACCACAACACCCGCGTCAACGACGTCGTGGAGATCGCCAAGACGTCACACGGCACCTTCTACCTGTACTTCTCCAACAAGGAGGACCTGCTCCGCGCGCTGGTGACCGAGGCCGCCGGCGAGGCCCACAGTCTCTACGACGCGCTCAACACCCTGCCCGCGGACGGCGGCAAGCCGCAATGGGAGGACGTGCATCGCTGGGTCACGGCATTCTCGGAGCTCTGGCAGCGGTACGCACCGCTGTTCCGCGCCTGGACCGACCTCACGGGGATCGATCCCGAGCTGGTCGACATCATGCGCGAGACCTTCACCGCGATGGCCAATGCTCTTTCGAAGCACATCGTCCCCGACTCCTCGGGCCACTTCATGGATCCCGATGTGGCCGGCATGGCGACCCTCGCCATGCTCGACCGGTTCCACTACTTCCTCGAATTCTCCGGGAGGACGATCGACGAGGCAGCGCTCGAGACAATGACCACGATGGTGTACCGGGCGTTCGTCGACCCCAACGCCTGAACCAGGCCGAGACTCACACGACGCTCGACGGCGCGTCGGGGAACACCCGCTCGAAGATCGTGTCGACGCCCGAACCGTGCAACGTCAGCCCGCCGTCCACCACGATGTTCTGCCCGGTGACGAAGCGGGCCAGGTCCGAGCACAAGAAGACGACGACGTCGGCCACGTCCTCGGGCTCGCCCACCCGTCCGACCGGCGTGCCCTTGACGAAGCGCTCTTCCTGGTCGGGCATGTACTGGAACCAGGGCGCGGTCATGGCCGTGCGGATCATGCCGGGCGACACAGAGTTCACCCTGACCGACGGTCCGTATTCGAGGGCAGCCGACGCCGTCAGTGCCGCCACGGCCGCCTTGCTGGCGGAGTAGGGCCCTTCCCCCGCAGCCGGCCGCGTCCCGCTGATCGACGCGGTGCTCACGATCGAGCCGCGCCCGCCCGCCAGCATGTGCGGCGCCGCGGCGCGGATGCCCGCCCACACGCCGGTGAGGTTCACGCGCAGCACCCGGTCCCATTCCGCGGGGTCGAGCTCGTGCAGCCGGTTGAAGGCCGACGTCCCCGCGTTGTTGTAGATGATCGAGAGGCCGCCCAGCTGCGCCGCCGCGTCGTCCACGGCGGACCGCACGGCTTCGACGTCGCCGACGTCGACCGCGCACCCGATCCCGCCGATCTCCGAAGCGACCGCTTTGGCCGCGTCGCCGTCGACATCGAAGACCGCGACGCGCGCGCCCTCCTCGGCCATCCGGCGACACGTCGCCCGCCCGATGCCCGATCCGCCGCCGGTCACGACGGCCCTCTCGCCCTCAAGCAGTCCCATCGTCACCTCCCGCCGAGCGTGCCACCCCCGGCGGCGGCGCGTCGAAAACCAGCGGCGTCTCGAGCCTCCTGATCAACAGCTCTTGCGCCACGCTCAGGTGCAGGGAGCCGTCCTCGCCGTGCATCGTCGCCCGGATGGTGGCGCGGCCCCCGGAGTTGACCAGCGCCTGGATGTTGAAGAGGCTCCACGCGTCGGCGCGCCACGGCCGGTGGAACCATACGGCGTGGTCGAGGCTGGCGTCGGTGTGCGTCCCCCACGACCCGAGGCTGAGCGGGCGAAACGAGGCCCCCGTCATGTCGGAAAAGTAGGTCAACACGCAAGCATGGATCGCTGGATCGTCCGGCAACGGCTCCCGCGTGCGGAACCAGCAGCGGCGCGTCGATTCGTACGTCCCGTCACTGCGCTGCTCGCTCGTGCCGATCTCTCGGATGTCGAACGGGAAGGGCGCCTCGAATCCCTCGATCTCCTGAGGCGCGGGCACCTGGGTCATTGGCAGTTGGTATTCGTCCCCGTCCTCCGGTGCATGGAACGAACACGCCAGCCTGAAGGTCTCCTTACCGTCCACGAGGCTCTTCACGTCACGGAGGCTGAACGAGCGCCCGTC
>DATAYX010000227.1:0-1798 GCA_036272355.1 Acidimicrobiales bacterium | reverse complement strand
GCACCTTTCACGTCGGCGTCCTCGAACACGACGCACGCACCTTTGCCACCCAGCTCGAGCAGCGTGCGCTTCATCGTCCGCGCCGCTTTCTCGGCGATGGTCACGCCCACCTGCGTCGAGCCCGTGAAGCTGACGCAGTCGACCTCGTCGGCATCCACCAACGCCGCCGAGGAGGCCGGGCCGTTTCCGTTGACCAGGTTGACCACGCCGGGTGGGAAGCCGACGTCGTGGAGGATCCTGACGAGCTCCACGATCGCCAGTGGGTCCTGCGGCGCCGGCTTGACGACCACGGTGTTCCCGGCCGCCAGTGCCGGGGCCACCTTCCCGGCCATGTTGACCATCGGGAAGTTGTACGACGTGATGCAGGCGACCACGCCGAGCGCCTGCCGGTTCACCATGCCGCCGATGATCCCGCCCGGTGCCAGCGGCGTTGCCTGAGCCGGCTGGGGGAGGAGCGGCGTCTGGAGCACCTGCCGTGGGTCCCGCGCGTAGCGCTCGAAGCGGTCGGCCGCCACGGGCACCTGCATCCGCGAGCCGACGGTGGCCGTCGCCCCCGTCTCTGCGATCACCAGGGGGAGCAGCTCGGAGGACTTGGCGCGGATGGCCTCCGCCGCCTCTCGCATCAGGGCGCTGCGATCCTCGACCGACCACGACGCCCAGCCCGGCTGGGCGTCCTTCGCCGCCGCCGCGGCGGCCAGCGCGTCCTCGGCGCTGGCGTTGGGCGCCCGCCCCACCAACTCCTCCGTCGCCGGGTTCACGATCTCGTACGTGCCCTCGGATGCGTCGACCCATTTGCCCCCGATCAGGAGCTGGTGCTCGTCGCGCGTCGTCGTCTCGGCCATCTGCACTCCCGGGTCGGGGATGCGCCAGCACATCTGACGCCCCGTCACATTCAACTCCGCACCGGCTCGGGTCGCCAAAAAGCCAGTTCGACCCCCTCGGCCGGGCCCCAAGCGACCGGTCAGGCCGCGTTTTGTGACGCCGTTGTGCAAAAGGAATGACCTTCGACACTTCGCAAGGTTGGCTGGCCTGCGCGATTGTCTAAATTGAAAACATCCACGGGGGATGAACGGAGACTGGTCATGAGTGGGCCTGCAGATTTGGTCCCTGATTCGTCGCGCCCCGACGCCCAGCGTCCGGACGAGGTGACGGCAATCGTCGGGCCTTCGATCCTGGGCAGCGCCGACGTTGCCCGGGCCCGGGAGCGCCGTCGCCTCACGCGTCTGCGCCGGCTCGTGGCCCTCCTCGCCCTCGTCTTCGGGTGGGTGGTCATCCGCAGCCTCAGCGGCCGCGGCATCCTGCCGTCGCTCCCAGTCCCCCACTGGCTGGGCAGCTCTATCCCGATCATCATCATCGTGCTCATGCTCGGCGTCGTCATGTTGGCGCCCTTCCTCGGAGCGGGGCGCTCGCCGCACACGCTCGTGCGCCCCGGCGAGACGGCCGTCGGCCTGAACGACCTCGTCGGCATCGACGGCATCAAGGCGGAGGTCGTGCGCTCCATCAACCTCTTCCTCGCCCACCAGACCTTCCGCGACACGATGGGTGGCTCGTCCCGACGCGGCATTCTCTTCGAGGGGCCGCCGGGGACCGGCAAGACCTTCGTCGCGAAGGCCATGGCCAAGGAGGCCAACGTCCCCTTCCTGTTCGTGTCCGCCTCGGCGTTCCAGTCGATGTACTACGGGCAGACCAATCGCAAGATCCGCTCTTTCTTCAAGCAGCTGCGGAAGCACGCCCACAAGGAGGGCGGTGCGATCGGCTTCATCGAGGAGATCGACGCCATCGGCGCCACGCGGCGAGG
>DATAYX010000226.1:0-2784 GCA_036272355.1 Acidimicrobiales bacterium | reverse complement strand
AGCCAGGGGTGGACGCGCAGCAGGTCCGCGCGCGTCCGGTGCGAGATCGTCACGATGGCGTCGGCGCGGCGATAGCCGATGCCGTAGCTCACCCCGCGGAGCAGGCGGGTGCGGTAGCTGAACTGGTGCGGCCGCATCTCGTGGCGCACGTCCAACGAGATGATCACCCGGGGGCAGGGCAGCGGGCCGATGGTGGTGGCCGGCGTCACGCCCAACATGGCGTCCGCCCCGACCCGCCGGCAGAGGCGGGGCACCTCCCGCTCCATGGCGAGGAGGCGCGGGCCCCCCACCGGGTGCACCGTCATGCGCTCCGGAAGCTCCAGCTCGACGCCCGGGCGGAGGACCACGTGGACGTCGTCGGACTCTTCCCAACCCCCGAGCAGGTTCTCCGTGACCACGCCGAGGCTCGTGCCGCGGACGGGCAGGGCGTTGACCAGGACGCGCACGGGCGCACGGTAGCGCGGCCCCCGAAACCGGCCCGGGGCCTGCCGGCCTCCGTCCGGGACCCAAGACGAGGTGGGACGGGGATTCCGGCGGCTGCAATCCCACTTGGGACAACGCGCCTGGAAGGGCACAATTTCGCAGCTGGACTGCAAGTTCCTGCCCTCCGACCCGTTCTCCGACGGAGGGTCTTCACCGAGGGACACAGGGGGTCCAGACCGTTGGCTGCGCGTGCGTCGCAGATTGTCGTGCATGACTACTCGGGCCACCCGGGCCAGGCGCAGCTCAGCCGTGCTCTGGCCCGCCGCGGCTACGAGGTCACGCACCAGCACTGCCCCTCCTACACCACCGGCCGCGGCTCACTGCAGCACGAGACCGGCGACCCGGCCACCCTGACGTTCGAGCCGGTCGAGATGGACGGCACGTTCGCCAAGTACTCCGCGCTGACCCGCTTCCGCCAGGAGCTGCGCTACGGGCGCGACGCGGCGCGTGCCATCGCGGCGAAGGACCCCGCGGTCGCGGTCATCAGCAACGTGCCCCTCCTCGCCCACTCGGTGTTGGCGCGCCGTCTCGCACGCCGGGGCATTCCGATGGTCTTCTGGCACCAGGACATCTACTCGGAGGCGATCGGCGTCGCCGCTCGGCGGCGCATCCCGGTGTTCGGGGGACTCCTCGCCAATCTGGCTGACCGCGTCGAGCGCAGGATCGCACGGCGCAGCGTCGCGGTCGTGGCGATCTCGCCGACCTTCCTCGAGCGCCTGTCGGAGTGGGGCGTGGCCGACAAGACGACGATCGTCCCCAACTGGGCGCCCATCGACGAGCTCCCCGTCCACCGTGCCGACAACCCGTGGCGCCAACGGGCCGGCCTGAGCGACAACCTGGTCGTGCTGTATTCGGGCACGCTCGGCTTGAAGCACGACCCGAGCATCCTCGCCGAGCTCGCCGCGGGATTGCGCGGCTCGCACCCCGGTGCACGCGTGGTGGTCGTCTCCGAGGGCAAGGGCCGGGACTGGCTCGAGGCGCACAAGGCGCAGGAGGCAGCGGAGAACCTCGTCCTGCTCGACTTCCAGCCCTACGGGGACCTCCCCGAGATGATGGCGAGCGCCGACCTGCTCGTCGCCATCCTCGAGCCGGACGCCTCCAAGTTCTCGGTGCCCTCCAAGGTGTTGACCTACCTGTGCTCGAGCCGGGCCGTCCTCGGGGTGCTGCCCCCGGACAACTCGGTGGCCGAGATCCTGAGCACCGAGGAGGCCGGCGTCGTGGTCGACCCCTCCGACCGGGCCCTCGTCGTCAAGCAGGCCGCCGCCTTGCTCGACGACCCGAATCGACGCCACGCTATGGGCCGGTCCGGCCGTGCCTACGCCGAGCGGACCTTCAGCCCCGAGACCGCGGCCGACCAGTTCCTCGGGGTGTTCGGTGACCTCGTGGCCGCCCCGAGCCAGGACCCGGCCGGCGCGGGTCTTCCGGGAGGGACGACAAGGTGAGGCGCGCCGGGACGTTTCAACAGGAGTCGAGGCGGTTCTGGGCTTCTGACAAGGGAAAAGCGAGAGGACAAGTCAGATGAACAACGTGTTGGTGACCGGTGCCGGTGGCTTCATCGGGGGCCACCTGGTGGCACGGCTGCGCGACATGGGCGTGGAGAACGTGCGAGGCGTCGACCGGGTGCCGCTCGACGAATGGCACCAGCGTTTCGACGACGTGGACAGCCGGCAGGGCGACCTGCAGGACCTGGCCGTGTGCCAGAGCGCGTGCGAGGGCATCGACACCGTCTTCAACCTGGCCGCGGACATGGGCGGCATGGGCTTCATCGAGAACAACAAGGCACTGTGCATGCTCTCGGTGCTGATCTCGACCCACGTGCTCGAGGCGGCCCGGCAGAAGGGCGTGGAGCGCCTCTTCTACTCGTCGTCGGCCTGCGTGTACGCTGCCGGCAAGCAGGAGTCGCCCGAGGTGGAGCCCCTGCGCGAGGCGGACGCCTACCCGGCGATGCCCGAGGACGGCTACGGCTGGGAGAAGCTCTTCAGCGAGCGCATGGCGCGCCACTACTACGAGGACTTCGGCCTCGAGACCCGCGTCGCCCGCTACCACAACGTCTATGGGCCGCTCGGGACCTATGACGGCGGCCGCGAGAAGGCGCCGGCGGCCATCTGCCGCAAGGTGGCGACAGCGGTGCTGAACGGGACCAACGAGATCGAGATCTGGGGCGACGGCCTCCAGACGCGCAGCTTCACCTACATCGACGACTGCGTGCACGGCACCCAGATGATCACCAACGCCGACGACCCGAACCCGGTGAACCTGGGCAGCGACGAGCTTGTGACGATCAACCAGCTCTACGACATC
>DATAYX010000225.1:0-4649 GCA_036272355.1 Acidimicrobiales bacterium | reverse complement strand
CGAACCTCGCCCGGCGGCAGCCGTATGCGATGCTCACGTCGTGACCAAAGGCAGGCTCGAGGCTTTCACGGACGCCGTCATCGCCATCGTCATGACGATCATGGTGCTCGATCTCCGTCCCCCTTCCGGGCACGGTTTCGGAGACCTGGGGCACGGCCTCCTGGCGAAGCTCCTCGTCTACGCGCTGAGCTTCACCTTCCTGGCCATCTACTGGAACAACCACCACCACCTGATGCACGTCGTGGAGCGGATCGACGGCCGCGTCCTCTGGGCGAACATGGGTCTCTTGTTCGCGTTGTCGCTGACCCCGGCGGCCACGTCCTGGTTGGGGCTCCATCCCAACGACACCGCGCCGGTGGTGGTGTACGGGTTGGTGCTCTTCCTCTCCGCCGTTGCCTATTTCGTGCTCACGAGGGCGCTGTTGGCGCTGCACCCCGCGGGTTCACGATTGGCCACGGCGATCGGCAACGACCGCAAAGGCCGGCTGTCGGCCGTCGCCTATCTCGCGGCCATCGTCGTGGCGTTCTTCGTCCCCGGGGTCGCCATTGCGATCTACGTCGCCGTCGCCGTGGTCTGGCTGGTGCCGGACTCGCGCATCACCAGAGTCATCGAGGGAGGGGACGGCACCGCTTCTTGACCATCGGTCGCCGAAAAGTGGCCATGACATGACCACTTTTGGGGCGGATGATGGCCGTACCGGAACACCCCGACCAAGGAGGCGAACGTGACGAACACCCCGAGCGACCTGGACCAGGAGAGGGCCGACATCATCGAGACCCTGCAGGCGCACCGGAGGTTCCTGCGGCACACCGTCGATGGCCTCGACGACCAGGCGGCGGCGAAACGGACCACGGTCAGCGTGCTGTGCCTGGGCGGCCTGGTCAAGCACGTCACCGAGGTGGAGGACAGTTGGGTCAGGTTCATCCTCGAGGGCCCGGGCGCCATGGCCGGCGCCGACAAGGCGGCCATGGCCGCCCACGCGGCCGGCTTTCGCATGCTCGAGGGAGAGACCCTGGCCACCGTGACGGCCCGGTACGAGGAGGTCGCCGCCCGGACCGACGAGCTGGTGGCGACCATTCCATCTCTCGACGTCTCGCACCCGCTCCCCGAGGCCCCCTGGTTCCCGCCGAACGCGCGCCGCTCGGCGCGGCGGGTGTTCCTGCACATCATTGCGGAGACCGCGCAGCACGCGGGCCACGCCGACATCCTGCGCGAGACGCTCGACGGTCAGAAGACGATGGGCTGAGGTTCCCGCGCCCGGGTTTCGACAACACGGCCGCCGGGGATCACAATGGAGTGGTGCCTGGCGGGAGGGTGCGTGTGTCGTCGGTCTGGTCGTGGGCTGGTCGCACCCGTCTGCTCGCCGCCGCGTCGGCCCTGCTCTGCGGCGTCGCCGGCGTTGCCGTGGTTCCTTCGGCGTCTTCTAGCGCGCAGCCTGCGACGGCGCTGGCGTACCACGACTACGTCGCGCTGGGTGACTCGTACACGGCCGATGTTCTCAGTGGGCCGCTGCCGCCGACCACGGAGTTCGTACCGCTCGGCTGCGCGCAGTCGGGAGCCGACTACCCGCACCAGGTCGCCCGGCTCCTCCATGTGGCCCTGTTCCACGACTCGAGCTGCGGCAGCGCCACGACCGCCGACATGACCCAGCCCCAGAGCGTGCCCTTCGGCGGGACCGCGCCGCCGCAGTTCGGCGCCCTCAATGCGAGCGTCGACCTCGTGACTCTCGGCATCGGAGGCAACGACGTCGGCTTCGTCAGCGATGCCGAAAGCTGTCTGAACCTGGTCCCGACGCCGATCCCCGGCGCGCCCGAGGGCCTCGGCGGTTCCTGCGCCGCGCGCTTCACGGCGGGAGGGGTCGACCAGATCAGCGAGGCCATCAAGGCGACCGCACCCAAGATCGCCACCGTCCTCGAAGAGATCCGACAGCGCGCTCCCAACGCCCACATCCTGCTCGTGAACTATCTCGATGCGGTGCCGCTCGACGGCAGGGGTTGTTGGAGCCCGGCCGTCCCGGTCCAGAACCAGGACATGGCCTACCTGGCGGCGAAGTTCGTCGAGATGGAGCAGATGCTGGCCTCGACCGCCGCGCTCGAGCACGTCCAGCTCGCGGACACCTTCACGCCGACGATCGGCCACGACGTGTGCCAGGGGCCGACCGTGCGCGACGTCGAGGGTGTGCTGCCGCTGTCGCTCAACCCACCCGACGTCAACTTCCCGCTGCACCCCAACGGAGCCGGTGCGAAGGCACAGGCGGTCGCCGTCTACGCCGGGATAGAAGGCGGCAGCTGAGCACCGACCTCCCGCGAGCAGTCGGTGCTCAGGGTTCCTGGCACCCGAGCGCCGGCGAGGGCGCCGCCCCACCGATCTCGCCCTTCGCGTACGCGCGGTCGAGCAGCTGCACGTCGCGCGCGAGCGTGCGCTCCTCGCTCGTGCCCTCGTCGCCGTACTGGTAGCCCTGGGTGTAGGCCGTCCCGGTCGGGCTGTCGTCCTTGGTCGTGGGCGTGCCGGGGATCGGTTCGATGCCCGTGTCCTCGTTCCAGTCGTCCCACGAGGTGACCATGACGATCGGCAGGGCCGGGTCCACCTCGGGGATGGCCACGCAGCGGAGCATCTGGTCGAGCGTCGAGGACGGCCCGTCACCGGCCAGCCACTGGCGCGGCTGGGCCGGGTGGTTCGTCTCCAGCCGGAAGCCCCGGTCGTTGAAGCCGGGCTGCACGACGGGGAGGACCGGCACCTTGTTGTCCGTCGCTTGGCGGTAGAGCGTCAGGAGGAACCGCTGGTCGGCCGCGATGTGGGTCGTCCCGGGATACCCCGTCGAGTCCCCCGCGGGCCCGTTCGCCTGTTGCGGGTCGCCGTAGTACAAGGTGTACGAGGTCACCGCGTCGAACTGGTCGATACGGCCCAGCTGCGGAAGGCCCGTGAACACCGGCTCGTGCGGCGCCTGGATCTGGGGCGTCACGCGCCAGTACACCTCGTCGCCTATGAAAAAGGGGTCCGCGTACCCGTGCTGCTCGAGGTACGTCCGCGCCTGGCTCATCATCCCCGCGACGTCGCCCGTGAGCGTCCGGGTGAGATAGAGGTAGACGACCGGCCGCCCCTCGATGTGCAGGTACGACGGATTCGAGAAGTAGTGCTGCGCCAGCGCCAGCATGTCCGAGTCGAAATGCAGCTCTTCCTGGCCCGTGACCGGCGTCTGCTCGCGTGAGGCGTCGAAGCCGAGGTTCCACGTTTCGTAGAACATCGCGAACTTCATCTCGTGCAGGTCCGGCGCCGCGAGGAACTCCTTCATGGCGGCGTCGGCCGTGAGGTAGTTGCGACCCGAGAACGCAGGGTCATAGGGCCACCAATCGATGGCGAAGAAGTTGATACCCGCCTTGTGCGCGTTCGCGATGTCGCGCGTCGCGGTCGCCGTCTTGTTCGAGTCGATCAGCCCGAAGGGCGGCCGCTGCGGCGGGGCCAGCTGTGAACGCAGCGACCCGCCGGCGATCAGGTTCTCCGGGTTCCACAGGTAGTAGTACGCGCCGACCAGCGGCCGGGTCAGGCCGTCGCTCTTCGACGCCGACGCCGACGCCGACGCTCCTGCCCCCAATGCGGCCGTCGCCGCGGCCACGAGCACTGCAGCCGCGACCCCGTGCCGGAACACCCGGCCTCGTTGTACCCCGCGCACCGAAGAAGGGAGCCGCTACCGGATCTCTTGGCGGGGCATCGTCTGATGCGCGGGCACCGGGTACACCGGCTGATTGTCCCCCGCCTCGACGAGGTCGGCCGACGTGCACCCCAG
Source organism: Acidimicrobiales bacterium (assembly GCA_036272355.1). GTDB lineage: Bacteria > Actinomycetota > Acidimicrobiia > Acidimicrobiales > RAAP-2 > Bog-473. Next base: position 865 of record DATAYX010000225.1, on the reverse strand, counting down.
CGCCGCCATGTCGGCCTGTTGGTCGTGCGCGGTGCTCGGCAGCTTGGGCACAGCCGTCTGCGCATGTCCCATGTGCAGCGTCGAGGTCAGGTCGCCCGTGTGCTTGCGGCGCCAGGCCGAGATGTTGGGTGCCTTCACCCCAAACCGGGCCTCGAGGAACCGCAACTGCGAGGTGTGGTCCGCCACCTCGGAGGCCACGTGCCCGCCGCGGCTGAACGGCGAGATCACGAGCATCGGCACCCGGTACCCGAGCCCCACCGGCCCGGCCACCCCCTGCGCCGTCGACGGGAGCGGCGACGTGGTCACGTACTCGCCGGCCGTGCCTGCCGGCGGCACGGGCGGCGGCACGTGGTCGAAGAACCCGTCGTTCTCGTCGTAGCAGTGGAACACCACGGTCTTTGCCCACACCTTCGGGTTCGACATGAGCGTCCGCAACACCTGGCTCGTGTACCACTCGCCCATCGCCGGCGGCGCCGGCGGGTGCTCGTCGTAGCCGTCGGGCGGGGTGACCCAGCTGACCGCGGGCAGCGTCCCCTTCCTCACATCGGCCGCGAAGTCGGTCGGATAGAGCGGCAGGAACGCCTTCTGGTACAGCGCCGAGCTCGGGTTGGAGTACTGCTTGAAGTAGGGGAGGATGGCGTCGCTGATCAACAGGCCGTGCTGCTCGATGAACGCAGGCGTGTACGGCGTTCCCACCGGGTTGTACACCTTCCAGCTCACGCCGGCGTCCTCCAACACCTCGGGCATCGTGTCCCAGCTCACGCTGTACGTCGCGTCCGAGTCCTCGTTGGTCTCGAGCACCGGGCCACCGGCCTTCCCCGCCGGGTCCACCGTGCCGGACATCATCATCAGGCGGTTCGGGTGC
>DATAYX010000224.1:0-3482 GCA_036272355.1 Acidimicrobiales bacterium | reverse complement strand
CGCAACGCCGCCGCCATCCGGGCCGGGCGGGTCACCCTGGTCAATGCCCCGGCCGATCAGCTTCCGCCCGCCCTCAACGGGCCCTTTGACGCCATCCTCGCCGTCAACTCCCTCGGGTTCTGGCCCGCGCCGGCCGAACGGCTCGCCGAGCTGCGCCAGCGGCTCGCACCCGGCGGGCGCATTGCCATCGCGTCCCAGCCCCGCTGCCCCGGCGCCACGGCGGCCACGTCCCGCGCCGCCGCCGACGAAATCGAGAACCTGCTGCGCACTGCCGGCTTCACGCAGATGAGCACCAAGACCCTCCCCCTCAGCCCGCCAGTGATCTGCGTCCGAGCAATAGTCAAGACCTGTGGATCGGCGCGTCACGCGACTTGCTGATGCCCTGGTGATTCGTGGCCGTCGGGGCGCGTGTCGCAGGCGGCGTTGCGTTTGAACGGTGAGTCCGCTGAACGTCCAGCAGACGACTCATTGCCGGCGCAGGGACGAGGGGTGGAGCTGCTTGTGAGTCAGCGCCTCTTGCCGCCGACGCCAGGCACGGAGGTGACTTGTCTCATCCATGCCGCCACCTGATGTTCGTCGAGGTCGCTTACGGATTCCAGCTCGACTCCTCGCGTGGCCTTACCCATTCCCACTGGGGTCACGGGCGGCACCGGGTCCAGCAGCACCGCACCGTTGACAAACATGAGCTTTACGTGGCCAGCGAAGCCGCCGCAGCTGAAGCACCACCCGTCACCCACGCCGTAGTACGACATGCCCCACTTCACGGATCGTTGAAGGTTGGGAAGTGTCCTGGCAGCGAGGGCATCTACTGCCTCAGCGATGCCGCGTTGCGGTTGCGGGAGGCTCGCGATGTAGGCGAAGACGGGCTGATCGCCAACGGCCGCTTTCGCAGGACTTGCTTTGCCGGTCATCTCCTCGGGCAACCTCGCGGCACTGCCGGCGTCCGCAGCAGCGTGCACGCCCGGTCCCTGTGCCGTGTTTCTGCCGAGATCGCTACGGGCCATGTTCAACGCCATCCTTTCTGTACTGCGAGAGGTCTACGCCGTCGGCGCAGGATCGCGCAGGGAATCGGGCTATCCCTGCTGGGCGCTCGCGAGCCCTTGCTCGGCGTACAGCCTCTGCAGGGCGGTGAATGCCTCGAAGTCGACCGGGACAGGGTGGCCGGCCAGCGCCGCTTGAAGTCGGTCGAAGCCGTAGTGGCCCCCGACGATGTCGCCGCGCCCGATCGCCTCGTCGGGTTCGGGCACGAAGTAGGTTGCCCGCAGAAGCGTCCCATCCGCTGTAGCGGCGAGTTCGTAGCGCATCCACGAGCCGGGACTGGTGTGAGTGTGTTCGAGAAGTGTGGGCCGCGAGATGCGCAGAAAGCGGAACTCCAGCGCGGGGCCATCGGGCCAGTCAAAGCTCATCGTTCCCCCCTCGCGGAGGTCAACGCGGACGTTGGTCGCGAACGGAGGCCACCAGTCCGCGAGCCGCTCAGGTTCCGTGAGCGCGGACCAGACATCCTCGATTGGGTTCGGGAAGACACGCTCGAAGCGGATGAGACCGCCGCTCTCGGTGCGCTCCAGGGTGGCGAGCCGGTCAGTCATGGGGTCTCCTTCGTGGGCGGGGCGGTTCGGGATTGGACGGATGTGCGTTCCAGATGCCGCCCGAGAGCGTCAAGACGGGTCGACCACTCGGCGCGGTACGGCTCAAGCCACTCATCGAGGTCTCGAAGCGGTTCACTGCGCAGACGGTACAAACGCCGCTGCGCGTCCGACCTGACCGTGACCAACCCAGCGTCACGCAACACCTTGAGATGCCGCGATACACCTGGCTGATTCATGCCCAGCTCGTCGACGAGCTCGCCGACGGAGCGCTCACCGGTGCGAACGGCTTCCAGGATGCGGAGCCGGGTCGGTTCTGCGATGGCCTCGAGGGTTGCGGTCGCGATCACGAATCGAACATAACAGGCCGTGTATATAAGCGCAACCATATTCTGGCTTCACCCGCGGAAACCTCGTCGGCCGCGCGCCCCGCGCGCCTAGTCAAGACTTGTGGATCGGCGTGTCAGGCAACTTGCTGATGCCCGCCTGATTCGTGGCCATCGGCGGGGGTGTGTTCGTCGTCTCGTTCGACCAGGACGCCCTTTTCGAACGTGGCGCCGGCACGGACGAGCGCGACGAGTTGGGGCGCGTTGACTGCGCGCCAGCGGCCTTGTGCTGACTCGATGAGCTTGAACGCCATGGCCACTCCGGCGGCCCGCGAGCCGGGGCCTTTGGTGACCCGCTGACGGAGCCGGACGGTGGCGAAGGTGGACTCGATCGGGTTAGTCGTGCGCAGGTGGATCCAGTGCTCGGCCGGGTAGTCGTAGAACGCCAGGAGCACGTCGAGGTCGTCGGTGATCTTCGCCGCTGCCTTGGGCCATTTGGTGCCGTACTCGGCTGCGAACGCTTTGACCGCTGCCTTCGCGTAGTCCTTGTCTTCGGCGTTCCAGATCTCGGCCAGCGCGGCCTTCGCGCCGGGCTGGGCCGACTTGGGCAGAGCGTTGAGGACGTTGGCGATCTTGCGGAACCAGCACCGCTGCTCCCGTGCCTCGGGGAACACCTCACGGACCGCGGCCCAGAACCCGAGCGCGCCGTCGCCGACCGCGAGCACCGGCGCTTGCATCCCACGTCGCTTGCAGCTGCGGAGCAGGTCGAGCCAGGACTCGGTCGACTCGCGGTGCCCGTCATCGAGGGCGACGAGCTCCTTGGTGCCGTCGGCACGCACGCCGATCATCACCAGCAGGCACACCTTGTCCTGCTCCAGGCGAACCTTGAGATGGATCCCGTCGACCCACACGTACACGTAGTCGGTGCCCCTCAGGGAGCGCTTGTTGAATGCGACTGCCTCGTCCTGCCAGTCCTTGGTCAAGCGGGTGATCGCGGCCGCGGACAGGCCGGCACCGGAACCGAGGAACTGCTCCAAAGCGGGGCCGAAGTCGCCGCTGGACAAGCCGTGCAGGTACAGCAGCGGCAACACCTCAGCCACCTTCGGAGACTTCCTCGCCCAAGCAGGCAGGATCGCCGAGGAGAACCGCTGCCGCTGCCCGGTCACCGGATCGACACGCTTGTCGTTGACCCTCGGCGCACGCACCGGGATCGCGCCCGCCGCCGTGATCACCTCCCGCGGCACGTGATGACCGTTGCGGGCGACCAGCCGCCGGCCCGCCTCGTCGACCTCGTCCTTGAATGCCTCGATGTAGGCGGCGACCTCGGCCTGCAACGCCGCCGCCAGCATCTGCCGGGCACCGTCGCGGACGATCTCATCAAGCAGCGACCCACCGGCCGACTCGTTGGACGCCTCGACGTCGTGGACTACCTTGAGCATGAGCGCACCTTCCCGAACCAGCGCGCCAACGCCGGTCCTGATCAGAGTTCTGTGACTACGAGATCTTCCTCGGGAAGGTGCGCTTCATCGCGTTCACCCGCCGAGGGCCATCCACAGGTTCTGATCATTGCTCA
>DATAYX010000223.1:0-17005 GCA_036272355.1 Acidimicrobiales bacterium | reverse complement strand
CACGTCGTAGTGCACGGCACGGTGCTGATTCGCCGAGACCGTGACGCGGATGGCCGTCGCCAACCGGGAACCTATGCGCCCCCACGACACGCTGGCCGTCGGGGACCACGCCGTCACGCCACCCGAGCTCCCTCCTGACAGGTTCGACTGCACGTAGGGGCGGCTGAACACGGACTGGGGGTCGCCCGGACGCCTCGCCACGTGAGCGATGACCGAACGTCCGCCACCGTTGAATCGGTCCCTGCAGTTAAGGTTGATCGTTGCGGCGAGCTTGTGGCCCACGCCGACGACGCCCTTGTACTCGAATTTCTTCTCGTCACGATTGCGCCGGGCGGCCGACAAGGCGCGTGCATGCCGCACGCCCGCCGCGCTCGGGGGTGCCGAGAGCACGAGCGGGGCCAAGCAGGCCAGAGCGACCCCGCATGCGGTCGCCCCAGCGATGTGCCACCGCCCGCGTTCTGCTCCGCCGTTGGCGCGTCTTGTCATGCCGGGCCTCCTTGGGTGTACGAATTCCCGCGAGTTGACCGGGCACCATAAACCAGACGTCCCGGGGTCGCTGCGGCAAAAAACGTTGTCGGATCTGCACGCTTCCGCAGCAGGCGGTCCGATGTCGGACAACGCCCGTGTGCGCGGCCCGGTGGGGCAGTCTTCTGCGACTGGTGGCCCGGCGACCGCCGCCATGGGCTAAACCCGACACGGGGCCGCGCCCAAGCCGTGGCGCTGACTCTTGCTGGTAGACAGTCGGAGGCATGGGGTTCATCGACTGCGACGCCCACGTGTGGGAGTCCGACCAGACATGGGATCACCTACGACCCGGGGAGGAACAATTCCGGCCGCAGGTGGCGGAGGTGCCCAGCGCGGTCCCCGGCCTGCCATTCCGATTTTGGCTGGTGCAGGACCAGCGGGTGATCCGCAACGACGCGGAGAGCCCGCACCTGAGCGAAGAGCAGCGCGCGCTCTTCCCGCACAGCGCGAAGGGGTTGGCAGATGTTCCAGTGCGCCTGCGCGAAATGGATCGCTTGGGCGTCGATGTCCAGGTGCTGTTCCCTTCGCTGTGGCTGAACGTGGGTGTCCGTGATCCCGTGATCGAGGCCGCGCTCAAGAGGAGCTACAACCGCTGGATCGCAGCAGCGACGGCGCCGGCGAACGGGCGGCTGCGCTGGATGGTCAACGTTCCCGCGGGGGATACCCGTGCCGCCTGCGAAGAGCTCGAATTCGGGTCGCAGAACGGTGCGGCGGGCATCTTCCTGCTCGGGGAGTTGAACGGGCGGCACGTGGGGCACCCGTCATTGTTCCCGCTCTACGAGAAGGCGGAGCAGTTGGGCCTTGTCGTCGGCTTCCATGTCGGGGTCGGCAACACAGACGTCCTGCACCGCTACCCCGGCGTCCAAAAGGCCTGGGAGATCATCGCCCCATGCACCTATGCGTTCTATTCGCTCCTCATCAACGACGTCCCGGCCCGTTTTCCGGATCTCAAATGGGGCTTTTTCGAAGCCGGCGCGGGCTGGGTGCCATGGATGCTCCAGGAAGTCGCGCGCATCAACCAGAGCGGGCTCCGGAGTGACCGTGATTGGCGCGACGAAGTCGATGTCCTGAAACGGAACAACATGTACGTCGCGTGTCAGGCCGACGACGACCTGCCCTATCTGATCACCCGTATCGGCAGCGAGAATCTCGTCTGCGGATCCGATTGGGGACATATCGACATCGGTTCTGACCCGGCGGCCCATCGTCTGCTCGCAGCGCGGGCCGAACTCGACCACGCGGTGCGGAGGCGAATCGTGGACACGAACGGTCGGAGGTTGTTCGGAATCGACCAAGAGTTCATGCCGAGTGGCGCCACGACGTTCGACATCGAACGACGCTAAGGCGAGCTGCCGCTTGGGTCAGACCTCCGCCGAACAAACCCGGACGATGTCGGGACAGGTGTCCGACGCCAGGGCGCCGGCGTACCCCTCGCCTAGCGCGAGGTCGGCCACGAACAAGGGAAGGCGGCGCGCTGCATCGTCGGGCTCCACCAGCCCGGTTCCGCGGCACTTGCCCTTTGCCTCCTCGCGCACCCAGGCGCGGTAGAACTCGCTCACGCGTTGGCCGTCCGGCAGCGCCTCGAGCCGGGCGGCGAGGTCATCACCGAGAGCTCGTCGTGCGATGGCCACGAGGTCGTGGTCGGTCCGCACGCGCTCGACGTCGATGCCGATAGCAGGACCTCTGACGACGGCGACGACGCAGAGCTCGCCGGACCGTGAGTAACTGAAGGACAGCCAGTCGCTGTCTGCGGGACTGCGGACGATCGGGCGGCCGCGTGCCGCGGACGCCATTACCAGCGCCGCGGGGTCGGAGTCGAGGTAGCGACCCAGGACCAGACGGAGCAAGACCCGCGACGTGACCCACCGACGGCGGTCCTCGTCGAATCGGAAGCCGGCGGCACGGGCGCGTTCCTCCTCGGAGAGGACATGGAGTCCGCGGGGTTCTTGCCCGGCCTGAGCCGCCCACACGTGCGCGTCCCCGCCCGGCAGCACCGGCCCCAGCGGAGCCGTCTGCCACTCAATCTGCAAGGACCACTTCGGCGCTCACGGCGTCCATGCAGCCTTCGATGCACTGCGCGAGCGCTGCGACGTCCGGTTCCCGCAACAGGGACTGGTGCGAGCCCCTGACGTGGTACTCGTCGACTCCGCCGGTCTCGAGCCCGTACCAGCGCGCCAGCTGGGGATCGTCGCGGTACTCGTCCGAGCGGATCAGCGCGACCCGGACGGCGGTGCGCCCGCCGCGGTAGTAGAGCACCGTTTGCGTCGCGATCTCGAGGAGCCGTGCTTGACGCCGGACCGTGAGACGTTCCGATCGGCCCCGGGTGGCATAGTCCACCCAGTCGACGCAACGGGCGGACGCACGGCTGTACCACGGACGATGCCTGGGGTCCGCCGACGGCTTTGGTTTCCGCACCCCCTCGGGCACCGGGGGCAGGAGCTTCGGGTTCATCCCCATCTCGGAGATGCCGCCCTCCCAGGCCCAATACTGCAATCCCGTGACGTCGTCGCCCGTGTCCATCGCGTAGGCGACCTGAAGGTCCGGCCGCGCCCGATAGGCCTCGAGCAGGTAGCGGCTCACGGACGAACCGCCGGCCTCGAATCCTGGCTCGCGGAGATGGTCGACGAACCGATCGGCGGCTGACACATCGCCGAAGATGTCGCCCAGCTCGGTGCCCGCGTCCTGGGCTCGCAGCCGGCACAGGTTCATCACCTGGTCGTACTCGATGTCGTTCGCCAGGCGACGGAGCTGCCACAGCGGTCCCACCGAGTCGAGCGCCAGGAGCAGCGCCACCCGCTCTCCGGCGCCCTCGAGGATCCGGGTCATCTCGTAGGCGACAAGGGTGCCGAAACAACGCCCACCGAGCACATACGGCCCGTGTGGCTGCACGTGGCGGATCTGGCGCACGTAGTGCTCCGCCATCCCCTCCACGCTCCTGTGCATCAGCACGCGCCCGTCGAGGCCCCTCGGCTGGAGTGCATAGAACGGCTGGTCGGGGCCGAGCCGTCTGGCCAGGGCTCCGAACCCGATCGTGTTGCCGTCGCCGGCCGTGACGCAGAAGATCGGGGAACGGCTCCCGGTCGTGGTGAGCGCGACGAGGGAGTCCCAGGCCGAGTCCCAGCCGCCCTCGCGCATCAGGGCCGCCATCTGCCTGACCGTGGGTGCCTCGAAGATCGTCGCCAATGGCAGCCGCGCGCCCGTCGTCAGTTCGATCTCGGCGAACAGTGACACCGCCAGGAGCGAGTGCCCACCGAGGTCGAAGAACCCCTCGTCGAGGCCGATCGGTCTGACCCCCAACACCTCCTGCCACAATGTGATCAGCCGCTGCTCCAGCCGCGACGCACCGGCCGCTTTGGACAGGGTGTTCCGACCGGCCGAGGACGCGTCGGCGCTGCTCGTTCCATCCGCGGACGCGTCCGCCGGCGTCCACGTCGGCGGCGGATCCGGCAGGCGCTGCGTGTCGACCTTCCCGGTCGGCGTCAGCGGCAGCGCCTCCATCCACACGTAGACCGCCGGACGCAGATAGCTCGGCAGTATCCCGGCGAGGTGCGCCTGCAACTCGTCGTCGCGCACGTCGACATCTGTTCCGGTGACATAGGCGACTAAGCGCTTGTCGTCGGGCCCGAAGGAGCGGGGGACGACCCGAGCCTCCGATACTCCGGGGTGTCGCCTGAGCGCTTCTTCGGCCTCGGCGGGCTCGACCCGGAATCCGCGGATCTTCACCTGCCGGTCGCGCCGTCCGAGGAATTGGATCGTCCCGTCCGTCGCCCACCGGCCGAGGTCACCGCTCCGGTACAGCCGGCCTCCATTCCCGGAGAAGGGGTCTGGCACGAAGAGATCTTCGGTCAGGTCCGGACGCCCCAGATAGCCACGCGCCACGCCGTCGCCGCCGATGTACAGCTCTCCGGGTACGCCGACGGGGACAGGGCGACGCCGGTCGTCGAGGACGTGCACCGTCGTGTTGGCAATGGGGCGCCCGATCGGGACCGGCCCCTCGACCCGGTGACCGTGGGGCATCGGGAGACAACAGGCGAAGGTCGTCGTCTCGGTCGGCCCGTAGGCGGCGACGAACACACCGGCCTGTGGCAGGGCTTGGAGGAATTGGTTGACGTGCCGCGGTGACAGCACCTCGCCACCCGCAATGACCTGGCGGACGAGGGCCAGCGAGGCGAGCTCGTAGTCGACCATCTGATGGAAGATCGCGGTGCTCATGAACAGAGTCGTGACCTTCCCCGCTCGCAGCACGTCCGCGATCTCCCGGGGTGACAGCGGCCCCCGGGGGGCCAGCACGAGGCGGCCACCGTTCAACAGCGCGCCCCAGATCTCGAAGGTCGACGCGTCGAACGACAGCGGCGCCATCGCGAGGAGCGACTCGTCGGAACCCAGTGCCACGTAGTCCGTCCCTCGGACCAGCCGGATGACACCACGGTGGACGACCTCCACGCCCTTGGGTTCACCGGTGGAGCCCGAGGTGAACGACACGTAGGCAAGGTCCTCGGCGCCCATGTCCGGCAGCAGGATGCCGTCGGCGCCGGGTGCGGCCACGGAAGAGCCGACGGGCAGCAGTGCCGTGCCTGACTGCCGCACGCGTTGGAGTTGGGCAGACTGAGCGACCCCTTCCGACACGCAGACGATCTCGATCCCGGAGCGTCGGACGAGGTCGTCGAAACGGACGGCCGGAAATCCAGGATCGAGGCCGACGTACGCGCCGCCCGCTTTGATCACCGCGACGAGGGCGACCACCATCTCGAGCGATCGGTCGTCGATCACACCGACACAGGTCCCGGGCCCGACGCCTCGGGCAACGAGCCGGCGCGCCAGCGATTCCGCCCTTTGGTCGAGCTCTCGATAGGTCAATTCACCCTCGGCGCTGCGCACCGCGCATGCAGAGGGGAACTCGCCGACGCGGGCGGCAAACAGGGCGCCTATCGACGCGTCCCGCTCGTACGCCGCGACGTTGACGGCAGCCCGCAACAACGCCTGGCGTTCTTGCGGGTTCGTCAGCTCCAATTGCGACAGCCGCTGGGCCGGACCGGAGACCATCTGTGCCAGCAGGTGGAGATAGTTCGAGACCATGCGTCTCGCCGAGGACTCCGTGAAGACGTCCGAGCAGTACTCCCAGACGATCATCACGTCCGCCTCGTCATCACGGCCCAGCAGGTCCGAACAACCGGTGGTGCGACCGCGTCCGTCGGTCGAGCCATCCCGACCGCGACGGTTGATGACCACGACGTTCAGGTCGGCTTTGGCTGAGCCGTTGCTCAAGACCTCCTGGGTCGTGAGTCGCAGACGCGGCAGTTCCAGCGAGGGGAACGGCGAATCGTGAAACGAGAACAGATGCCGATACAGCGCTGACGGCCCGCTGTCGCGGTCGGGTGCGATCCGCTTGACGACCTCTTCGAACGGGATCTCTTGTGCCGCCAACGCCTTGAGGCAGACGTCACGTATCCGCATGATGAGCTCGTCCGAGGTGTCATCGGTCGAGAGGGTGGCACGCAGTGGAACCGTGTTCACGAGCATGCCGAGGAGTGCCTCGGTGCCCGGTACGCGGCGATTGGCGAGGCCGGAGCCGACGACGATGTCGTCCTCGCCCGTGTACAGGTGCAGGAACGCGAAGAACGCCGCGGTCATGACCATGTACGGGGTGCAACCCAGTCGGGCCGAGAGCGATTGGATGTCGTCGAAGAGCTCCGGAGACACCGGCTGGCGGAGTGAGGCGCCCCGGTAGGTGAAGCTCGCGGGCCGGACGCGGTCCGCCGGCAGCTCCAACTGGGCCGGGAGGTCCTCGAGCGCGTCGGCCCAGTACTCGAGCTGGGCCTCTCCCGCCTCGGTCTTCGCCAGTGCCCGCTGCCAGGTCGCAAAGTCGCGGTAACGGACACAGTCGGGCGGGAGGGGTTCTGCGGTGCCGCCCTCGCTTCCCGCCCGGTACAGCTCGGCCATCTCCCCGAGCAACAGCGCGAAGGAGACGCCGTCGTGGACGACATGGTGCTCCATGTGGACCAAGGCGTGGACATCGTCGCCGAGACGAACCAGCACCCAGCGGATCAACGGGAGCCGGGCGGGGTCGATCCACTGGCGGAAGGTGTCGTCGACCACCCGCTCGAACGCTGCATCGACGTCCGGCTCGGAGCTCAGGTCCACGACGGGAAGCTCCACTTCGAAGGGTGCATGCACCCTCTGGACCCAGTCGCCGTCTTCGCGGGGAAAGGTCGAGCGCAGGATTTCGTGGCGGCCGATAAGGCCGCTCAGAGACCGCTCGAGCAGCGGTACGTCGAGGCGCCCGTCGAGCCACAGGACCGCCTGGAAGTGATACGGCAACGCGGGCGCGGCGAGCTCGCTCATGAACAACACCTGGGCCTGTGACACCGAAGCCGGCGTCACCGCGTCGTCGGGCACAGCGTGCAGCGCGGGGAGCGCCCTCGCACCCTCCGGTTCCACATCGAGCCGGCGGGCGAGCGCCCCGAGCGTTCGTGCTTCGAACACCGCCTCGATCGGCAGGTCGCGCCCGGCCTCCACGCTCAAGCGGCTGAGGATGGCGAGCGCGAGCAGCGAGTCTCCTCCGGCTTCGAAGAAGTCGTCGTCGGGACCCGGATCGCTCACACGCAGCACGTCTCCCCAGGCGGCTGCGACGATCGTCTCCGACGGCGACATCGTCGTGGCCCTTCCCGCACGCGAGGCCCTCACCGGGACAGGTAGCGCAGCCCGGTCGACTTTGCCGATCGCGGTCAGAGGCATCTGGTCGAGAAGCACGAAGGCCGACGGGACCATGTACTCGGGCAGGCGCCGCAGCATGAAACGCCGGAGCTGCGCAGCGTTCGTTGCACGCGTGGTCGTCGCGTACGCCACCAGCCGTTTGTGGCCCGGAATGTCCTCGCGGGTCACGACGACAACCTCGTCGAGGTCCGAGTGGGTGTTCAGCACCGCCTCCACCTCGGCGGGCTCGACCCGGAAACCCCGGATCTTGACCTGGTCGTCGAGCCGGCCGAGGAATTCGAGCTCCCCGTCAGCGGCCTCCCGGACCAGGTCGCCGCTGCGGTACAGGCGGCTCCCCGCAACGGAGCCGAAGGGATCGGGGACGAACTTCTCGTCGGTGAGCCGTGGCTGGTTCAGGTAGCCACGCGCCACGCCGTCGCCGCCGATGTAGAGCTCGCCCGCCTCGCCGTCGGCGACACGATGTCCGTGCGCGTCCAGCACGTAGAGGGTCGTGTTGTGCAAGGGGCGTCCGATGGGGACCGCGCGCCTGCTGTCGGCGTGGCGGACTTCGTGGAAGCTGGCGACGATCGTTGTCTCCGTGGGTCCGTAGGCATTGACGAGCCGGGCGGAGGGGAACGTCTCGACGAAGCGCCGGGCCAGGGTGGGAGAGAGCACGTCCCCGCAGACGCTGGCCAGGCGAAGCGTGGAGAGACTCGAGAGTGACGCCTCGACGACCTGGTGGAACAGACCGGTGGCGAACAGTGCGACCGACACGCCGTGCCGCTCGACGGTGGCTCCGACGGCGAACGGATCGGGGCGTCCGGCGGGATGAACGACCAGACAGCTGCCGTTGGTCAGTGCGGACCAGATCTCGTAGGCGGATAGGTCGAAGCTCAGGCTGTTCACCAAAAGCACCTTGTCGTCCGGCCCTGGGACCAGATCCTCCGCGCCGCGCACGTAACGGAGTACGCCACGGTGCTCGACCACCACGCCCTTCGGCTGGCCCGTGGAACCGGAGGTGTACATGACGTATGCCGCATTCGCGACGCTCGATTTCTGGAGCACCGGTTCACTGTGGTGGCCGTCCCCGCCTTTTCCTACTGCCATCGCCTCTTCGATGTTGAGGACGTGACGTCCGGCTGGGAACGCACAGCGAGATTCCAGGTGCGCCGCGGTGAGGACGGCGCAGGCGTCGGTGTCCTCGACCATGAACCGGAGTCTGTCTTCGGGCAGGTCCGGGTCCAGCGGGACGTAGCCGGCTCCCGCCCGCAGCACACCCAGGAACGCGGTGACCGCTTCGACCGACCTTCCGGCCAGGACGGCGACGTAACGGTCCTCGCCCGCCTCGCGGGACCGGTCGACCAGTGGTGCCAGGCTGCGGGCGACGTGCGCTGACGTCGCCTCGAGCTCTCGATACGTCACCCGGCGTCCGGGCACCTCGATCGCTACGGCGTCGGGTGACTCCTTGGCCCGGGCCAGGAATATGTCATCGATCGTCTGATCCCGTTCGTATGCGGTAGCCGTGTCGTTCCATGGATCCGACTCGGCGTCGATGACCTTCATGCCGTCTCCCCGGGAGCAGCTTCCCGCAAGTCAGGCTTGTGACCCGGGCGAATGACCATCCCCTCATTCTCGCTCGTGGATCGGAGTCCGAGCCATCCAGACCCGAGAGGCCCGGGCGCCGCGAATTCGTGCGGAGCTGGGTCTTCCTAAGGCGCCGGCCGGCGTCGCCGCCGCCGCAGCACGAGCGGCGCGGCCACCGCGCCGCCCAGCACCGCCACCGCCAGCACTGCCCAGCCCACGTCGGCGGCGGAGACGCTCCCGCTGGCCTTCTTCGCCTCGAGCGGACCTGCGGCCGACACCACCGCCGTGTACTGCGCTCTGGCGACCCGCTCCGCCGATGCGGTCGTGATCGGTTCCGGGTTCCGGGAAGCACCGGAGAAGAACGAGAGCACGGTGGCGTACTCGCCCTTGCGCATGGTGATGGTCTGTCCCACCCCGGTCTGGTTGGTCGACGCGAAGTACGTCGTACGCTGGGCCCCGGGGATCGATGGCAACGGACCGGAGCTCGCGATCTGGGCATGGGCGATCGCACGCCGTGCGGCGCCGATGAAGGCGATGGCCCCGGCGTCGGTGGGGAAGCGGACGACGAGGTCCTGCACCTGGTTGACCCCCGTCGTGTCCTGCCAGCTGCGCTGGTACGTCTCGATCGAGTTGCCGAGCGTGTTGAGTGCTCCCGCTGCGGCGGATGCGCTCGGTGAGCCGGTCCGGAACGTGGATGCATCGAGCGGGCCCTGCGAGCTGACGGCGTAGCCGAAGCCGATCTCGGCGAGGACGATGGTGCCGAGTGCAGGCGGGCGGGGCGCGGCGGTCGCGCCCGCACCGGCACCAGCCGGCCACGACGACACGACGGCGACGGCAACGGCAACGGCAATGGCAACGGCAATTGTCATGGCGCCCGCAACCTCGCCTGCCGCCACCACCTGGAGGGGCGCCGAGCCGGCGCGGACCCTCATGCGACGAAGTACTTGGCCTCCGGGTGGTGGCAGATGATCGCGTCGGTCGTCTGCTCGGGCTCCATCTGGAACCCCTCGCTGACCGTCACGCCGATGCGATCCCCTCCCAGAAGTTCCACCACTTTCGCGTTGTCGTTGAGGTCCGGGCAGGCCGGGTAGCCCCAGGAGTAGCGGCCGCCGCGATACTGCTGGCGGAACAGCCCCGTCAGCGTCGGGCCGTCCTGGTCGGCGTAGCCGAGCTCCTCGCGGATGCGGCGGTGCCAGTACTCCGCCGTCGCCTCCGCCATCTCGACGCTCAGGCCGTGCAGGAACAGGTAGTCCTGGTAGTGGTTCTCCGCGCGCAGCCGAGCCGCCTCCTCGGAGGCGCGCGACCCGATGCTGCACAACATGAACGACGCGAAGTCCTCTTCGCTCGAGTCGACCGAGCGGAAGAAGTCGCTGATGCACAGCCACGGCTCCTTGCGCTGGCGCGGGAACGTGTAGCGCATCCACTCCGACGAGCGCGACTCGTCCTTCCAGATGATCAGGTCGTTGCCCTCCGAGTTGGCGGCGAAGTGGCCGTAGGCCACCTGGGGCACGAGGACGTCGCCCTCCCTGGCCTTGGCCAGCTGCTCGCGCAGCGTCGCCTTGACGCGCTCCTTGAACGCCGCGTCGTCCTCGCCCGCTTCGGGCCGGAAGCCCCACTGGTTGCGGAAGAGCGCGGTCAGGTTGAGGTACTCGGCCACCTCGTCGAGGGCGATGCCCTTGGCGATGCGTGTGCCGACGAACGGCGGCCGGAACAGTTGGTTGTCCGCCGCGACGTCCGAGCGTGCCGGCTGACCCTCCACGGGCCCCGTGTCCTGCTTCTCGAAGCGGCGCGGCACGTTGCGCTCGGAGATCTCGCGACCGAAGAGCGGGTCCTCCTCGCCGGTGCGCTTCAGCTCTACCAGCCGGTCCATGGTCCGCAGCCCTTCGAACGCGTCGCGGCCGTAGAAGAGCCGGCCCTCGTAGATCTCGCGCAGGTCGCGCTCCACATACGTACGGGTCAGCGCGGCGCCGCCCAGCAGGATAGGGACCGTCGACAGCGAGCGGTCGTTGAGCTCGACCAGGTTCTCGCGCATGATCAGCGTCGACTTCACCAGCAGGCCGCTCATGCCGATGGCATCGGCCTCGTGCTCCTCGACCGCCGCGATCATCTCGTTGATGCCGACCTTGATGCCGAGGTTCACCACGATGTAGCCGTTGTTGGTCAGGATGATGTCGACCAGGTTCTTGCCGATGTCGTGCACGTCGCCCTTGACCGTCGCCAGGACCACGGTGCCCTTGCCGCCCTGGTCCGACTTCTCCATGTGCGGCTCGAGATACGCGACCGCCGTCTTCATCGTCTCGGCCGACTGGAGCACGAAGGGCAGCTGCATCTCGCCCGAGGCGAAGCGGTCGCCCACTACCTTCATCCCGGCCAGCAAGATGTCGTTGACGATCTCCAGCGCTCCGAGCCCCGATCCCAACGCCTCGTCGAGGTCGCCCTCGATCCCGTTGCGGTTGCCGTCGATGATGCGCTGGCTCAGCCGCTGGTCGACCGGCCAGTCGGCGTGGTCGTCCGCCCCGGCCGCAGAGACCTTGACCCCCTCGAACAGGGCCAGCAGCTCCTGGAGCGGGTCGTAGTCGTCGGTGCGCCGGTTGTAGACGAGGTCGAGGCAGATCTCCTTGGCCCGCTCCTCGATCCTCGACAAAGGCAGGATCTTCGACGCGTGCACGATGGCGGAATCCAACCCCGCCTCCACGCACTCGTGCAGGAACACGGAGTTGAGCACCTGCCGCGCCGCCGGGTTGAGCCCGAAGGACACGTTCGACAAGCCCAGGATCGTCGACACGCCCGGCAGCTCGGTCTTGATCGAGCGGATCCCCTCGATCGTCTCGATCCCGTCGCGCCGGCTTTCCTCCATGCCGGTCGAGAGCGGCAGCGCCAGCGCGTCGAACAGGAGGTCTTCGGGCGCGAGGCCGTAGCGCTCAACGGCGATGTCGCGGATGTTGCGCGCCGCGCGCACCTTCCACTCGGCCGTGCGGGCCTGGCCCTCCTCGTCGATGCAGGTGCACACGACGGCGGCGCCGAACTCGCGGGCCAGCCGCAGGAACGTGTCCAGCCGGGTGCCCGGCTCGTCACCCTCCTCGAGGTTCACCGAGTTGAGGATCGGCCGCCCGCCGATCCACTCCAGGGCGGCGCGCACGACCGGCCCTTCGGTGGAGTCGACCATGATCGGCACGGTCGACTGTGTGCACAGCCGGCTCGCCACCTCGGTCATGTCGGCCACCCCGTCGGCGCCGGTGTAGTCCACGCAGACGTCGATCAGGTGCGAGCCCTCCTTCACCTGGTCCTGCGCCATCGCCACGCAGGTGTCCCAGTCGGCCGCCAGCATCGCCTCGCGGAACGCCTTGGAACCGTTGGCATTCGTGCGCTCGCCCACCACGAGGAACGAGGTGTCCTGCTTGAACGGCACCGAGGTGTAGATCGACGCGGCGGCCGGCTCGTGCACCGGCGTGCGCGCCGCAATCTGTGCGCCGGCACACCGCTCGACGACCGCGGCCAGGTGCTCCGGCGTGGTGCCGCAGCAGCCACCCACCGCTGAGACCCCGAACTCGGTGACGAAGCGGTGCAGGTGGTCGGCCAGGCCCTCGGGCGTGAGGTCGTAGTGCATCTTGCCGTCGACGACCGACGGGAGCCCCGCGTTGGGGACGCACGCGATCGGCACACGCGACGCGCCCGACAGGTGCCGCAGCGCCTCGCTCATCTCAACGGGCCCCGTGGCGCAGTTGAGCCCGACGACGTCGACCTGCATCGCATCCAAGACGGTCAACGCCGCCCCGATCTCCGTGCCGGGCAGCATCCGGCCCGTGAGCTCGATCGTCACCTGCGCCTGCAGCGGCACGAACCGCCCCGTCGCGGCCATGGCCCGGCGGGCGCCGTTGATGGCGGCCTTCACCGACAACATGTCGAACTGCGTCTCGATCAGCAGCAGGTCGACGCCGCCTTCGAGCAGCCCGAGCGCCTGCTCCTCGTAGGCGTCGCGGAAATCGGCGTACGAGATCTGTCCCAGCGTGGGGAACTTCGTCCCCGGCCCCATGGAGCCGGCCACCCACCGTGGTCGCGACGGTGTGTCGAACTCGTTGCGCACGGCGCAGGCGAGCTCGGCCGCGGTGCGCGTCATCTCGCGGGCCCCGTCCGCCAACCCGTACTCGGCCAGCACCACCGAGCTCGACCCGAACGTGTCGGTCTCGACGACGTCGCACCCCACTTCGTAGAAGGAGCGGTGCACCTGCGCCACGAGCTCGGGCTTCGTCTCGACCAGGACCTCGTTGCACCCCTCGAGCTCAGGCCCGCCGAAGTCGTCCGGTCCCAACCCGAGGAGCTGGAGGTTCGTGCCCATCGCGCCGTCGAAGATCACCACGCGCTCGCGCAGCGCCTGCAGGTAGGTGGACGCGGACGGATTGAGACGTCCCAGCAGTTCCGGGGAGGGTGCCATGTGGGCAACCAGGATACCGGCGCACCCGAAGCCCTCCGGACGGCCGCCACTAGCATCCGCCCTGATGCAGCCGAGGATCTACACGAAGACGGGCGACGACGGGACGACAGGGCTGCTCTACGGCGGGCGCGCCCGTAAGGATTCGCGGCAGATCGAGCTCAACGGCGTCGTGGACGAGGCGCAGGCGGCGCTCGGACTGGCCCGTGCGCAGACCCCCGCCGGCTCCGAGGTGCACGACCGGCTTACCGCGCTCGCCCGGGATCTCTATGTCCTGATGGCCGAGGTCGCCACCGCCCCGGAGAACCGCAGGAAGCTCAAGGCGGGGTCGAGCCTGGTGACGCCGGACATGTTGGGCGCGCTCGAGATCGGGATCGACGACCTGCTCGGGCGCTTCGAGATGCCGAGCGACTTCACGATTCCGGGCGAGAACCCCGTGGCCGCCGCGCTTGATTTTGCGCGCACGATCGTGCGGCGTGCCGAGCGCATCGCCGTCGTCGATCCGCCCGGCGATTCGCTCGTGCCGATGTACCTGAACCGGCTCTCAGACCTGCTGTGGGCGATGGCGCGGTGGCAGGAGGGCGAGCACGTGCTCTCCAAGGAGTGAGCGCGAGGCGCTTGCGGGTCGGAACCTTGCCAAGCATGTTGGACCTGCCTCCGCGAACCGGCTATGGGCGGGTGTGGAATTCGGCGCTGCCGAGATTGGCCGACGTGCTCGACCTCGTCGTCGACGATCCGCGGCCCGACGTTTGGTTCTTCGATGGGCACGGGGGCGATCCCGGCGTCGAAGGGCCCGTTGTCATCCATCTCTACGAGGTCAATTGGGGGCGGCCGGAGTTCGATCGGGAACACGCTCCGGGGTTCGTGGAGAACATCGCGCCGGCCACCGAGTCGGCGGTAAGGCGCGCTGACCACATCGTGACCTGCTCCCAGTCCTCCAAGCGCCAGATCATGGAGGCGTATGACCTCCCCCCTGAGCGCGTGCATGTTGTTCTCCTCGGCGTCGATAGCGCCACCTTTCACCCGGACCCGTCCGGTGCCGGGGCGGCGCTGGTGCGCGAACGTCTCGACCAGAGCCGGCCCTATGTTCTCTTCGCGGCGTCGCTCCACCCGAGAAAGAACCTGAAGGCGGTGCGCAGTGCCGTAGAAGGTCTGGCCCACCGCGGCTTTCCGCACGCGCTCGCTCTCGTCGTGGCGCCCGCTCCGGACCGTGCCGACTCGTCGGATTTGGCCAACGAGGCGCTCGCCGAGCTACCAGGCTTCCCGGGCCGACTGGTGCATTTCGAAGAGCCGACGGACGAGGAGCTGGGCGCGCTCATGGCAGGGGCGGAGGCGGTGTGCCAGCCCAGCACCTCGGAAGGGTTCGGACTCACGGTGCTCGAGGCGATGGCGACCGGTGCGGCCGTGGTCGTATCCGACCGCGGGTCGCTGCCGGAGGTCGTGCAGCGTGGCGGGTTGATCGTGGAGCCGACGGCTTCCGCCGTCGAACAAGCGCTGGCCGGCCTGATCAACCATCCGAAGGCAGCGAGGCGACTGCGGGCTCGAGCGCTGCGCCGGGCCAGGCGGCTGACCTGGGAGCGAACGGCGCAGGGCTGGGCGCGGGTGGCTGCGCTCGCAGCGGGACACGCTGGCCGTCGCGGGCACGAGGGCCTTCCCGACGTCTTGACGCAATGACCGACTGGTCCGGAATGCGCTCTGGCGCAGATGTTGCCGCGAGCGGCAGCTCGCTCGAGTCACCGGCGACGACGAGCGTCGAGCGGCCATTGGCGACGCACCGCTCACCCTCCGACGGACCCCGCGGTACGGCCCGCCGGGCAGTGGACTACCAGCCGCCCCGATGGACGCGGTCTTTGGCTCGGGGACCCGGGCGATCGAGCGACCGTGGCCGTCGTTTTGCACCGTCGGGCCTCCCTAAGACCACGGCACAGAACAAGCGCCATTGTTCCGGGACCCCGAGTGCCTCCGCGAGCGCCCGCTCGCCGCGAAAGTTGCCGAGGACGCACGCCGCGAGCCCGGCGTCGACGGCCTCCAACAGCACTGTCATGACCCCGAACGCGGCATCTCCGTACCAATAGGGAACCGGCCAGGACTCTGGCCCCGTCGCCAGCGCGCGGTCTGCCTTGTCGGGCGCGGCGTACCGGGCGATGTAGGCCGCAGCAGATGCATAGGCCAACAGCACGATCGGGGCCCGAACCAGCCCGCCGAACCAGCCGGGGTTGCGAGCGCGCCATTCCTCGTCGGTGGTGGCCTCCCAATAGGTTGCGGTCTGCGCCGGACCCTGGAGCACGACCCAAGACGTGCCTCGGCTGTTGCCTGCTGTCGGGCAGGACAGCGCACCCGAGAGGATCCGGTCGAGAACCATCGCATCGACCGGATCAGCTGCGAAGCTCCTGCACATCGCGCGCCGACGGAGGGCCTCATGGAGTTCCACCGCCGCAGTCTCCCAGGGCGCCGACGGATGCCCGATTGAGGCCGGGAATGTTGACCCCGCTGGTAGTGTTTAACGGTTGGAAAAGGCGGTCCCGACGGGACTTGCCGCGTGAGGAGGACCTGAGTGCCCACGCCACGAGACCTTTTGAATGAAGCCAAGTCGTCCATCCGCGAGGTGGACCCCGCCGGCGCGCAGGACCTGTTCGAGGGCGGCGGCGTCACCTTCTTGGACGTCCGCGAGCCGGACGAGTACGAGCAGGGGGCGATTCCCAATGCCGTCCACCTGCCGCGCGGGCACCTGGAGTTCCAGGTCGAGGGCAAGCTTCCTGACAAGTCCGGCCCGATCGTCGTCTACTGCGCCGGCGGCGTTCGCTCCGCCTTTGCCGCCAAGACGATGCAGGACCTCGGCTACGCCGACGTCAAGTCGATGTCGGGCGGCTTCAACAAGTGGAAGGACCAGGACCGGCCGTGGGCGGCCCCCCGGGCCCTGACCCCGGCGCAGCGGAATCGCTACCAGCGTCACCTGCTGCTGCCCGAGGTGGGCGAGGTCGGACAGCTCAAACTGCTCGATTCCAAAGTGCTGCTCCTCGGCGCCGGCGGTCTGGGCTCACCGGCTGCGCTCTACCTCGCAGCCGCCGGGGTGGGCACCCTGGGCATCATCGACATGGACGTAGTCGACGAGTCGAACCTGCAGCGTCAGATTCTCCACAACATGGACCGCGTGGGCGATCGCAAGGTCGACTCCGCGAAGAAGACGTTGACGGCGCTGAACCCCGACGTGAACGTCGTCACGTACGACGTGCGTCTCGGTGCCGACAATATCCTCGACATCATCGATGGCTACGACGCGATCTTGGACGGGACGGACAACTTCCCGACCCGCTATCTGGTCAACGACGCCTCGCTCCTGAAGCGCATCCCCGTGATCCACGGCTCGATCTTCCGCTTCGAGGGCCAGGTCACGGTCTTCGATCCGTACAACGGCCCGTGCTACCGGTGCTTGATCCCCGAGCCGCCGCCGGCCGAGCTGGCGCCGTCGTGCTCCGAGGCGGGTGTCCTCGGTGTGCTCCCGGGGATCGTGGGCTCGATTCAAGCGGTCGAGACGATCAAGATGTTGCTCAAGATCGGTGACCCCCTCGTCGGGCGGTTGCTGGCTTACGACGCGCTCGAAGGGTCGTTTCGCACGTTCAAGGTGCGGCAGGATCCGGCGTGCCCGGCATGCGGGCCCGACGCCGGCGAGATCGTCATCGCCGAGTACGACGAGCTCTGCATGCCCCACCGCCACTGAGCCTCGGGCGGAACGGAGGCCCGAGCATTGCGGGTCGTCAGCCGCTAAACAGTGGT
>DATAYX010000222.1:0-6738 GCA_036272355.1 Acidimicrobiales bacterium | reverse complement strand
CCCGCGTCCGACGCGGCGTTGACCAGCGCGTCGAGACCCAGGTCGACTACCGCGTGGATCTGATCGACCTCGGCCGGGCTGGGGTCGCCACCGAGCGCAGACACCAGCGCGGCGCGCCGGTCGGCCGGCAGGGGACCAAGTGCGGCCCGAACCCGGTCACGCCACGGGGCATCAGGCGCCAAGGGCACCAGATCGGGCTCGGGGAAGTAGCGGTAGTCGTTGGCCTCTTCCTTCGAGCGAAGCGCCTCCGTGCGTCCCCCCGACTCGTCCCAGTGGCGCGTCTCCTGATCGACGGTGCCGCCGCTCTCGAGGACCGCGATCTGTCGGACCACCTCGTAGTCGATGGCACGCCCGAGCGAGGAGAAGGAGTTGAGGTTCTTGATCTCACAGCGTGTGCCGAATTCGTGGCTGCCGGCCGGACGGACCGAGACGTTGGCGTCGACCCGCATCGACCCCTCCTCCATCCGTCCGTCCGACGCCCCGGTCGCGACAAGGATCCCGCGCAGCTCCGACGCATACGCCCGCGCCTGCGCCGACGACCGCATGTCCGGCTCGCTGACGATCTCGACCAGTGGCACGCCGGAGCGGTTGTAATCGACGAGGGCGTGCTGCGCCGCGTTGATGCGGCCACTCGCACCGATATGGGTGAGCTTGCCGGTGTCCTCTTCCATGTGCGCTCGAGTCACGCCCACCCGGAAACCGTCGGGCAGGTCCAACCACCCCTCCGCGTTCAGGGGCAGGTCGTACTGGCTGATCTGATAGTCCTTGGCCTGGTCGGGATAGAAGTAGTTCTTGCGGGCGAACACCGAGGGCCGGATGTCGCAATGGAGCGCCGCACCGATCCGCATGCCAAGCTCGACGGCCTGCTCGTTGAGCACCGGCAGCGAGCCCGGGAGCCCGATGCAGGTGGGGCAGATGTTGACGTTTGGCTCGTCACCGAACGCGTTGCGGCACCCGCAGAACAACTTCGTCTTCGTCGCAAGCTCGCAGTGCACCTCGAGCCCGATCACCGTTTCCCACTCGCTCATGGCGCGTGCGCCTCAACCATTCTGGCGACCCGGAACATCATGGCCTCGCCCAGGGCCGGCGCCAGCACTTGCACGCCGATCGGCAGGCCGTCCTCGCCCGTGCCGAAGGGCACCGAGATGGCCGGATGCCCCGAAAGATTGGAGGGGATGGTGCAGACATCGTTCATGTACATCGCCATGGGGTCGTCGACCTTCGCCCCGAGATCGAATGCCGTCGTCGGTGCCGTCGCGCCGAGCAGGACGTCGTAGGACTCGTAGGCCCGGTCGAAGGCCTGCATGACGAGGGTCCGTACGCGCTGCGCCTGGGCGTAATAGGCGTCGTAGTATCCGGCGGACAGCGCGTACGTCCCGAGCATGACGCGTCGCTTGACCTCGGCCCCGAACCCGGCGGTGCGGGTAGCCGTGTTCATCGCCTCGACATCCTCGCCGTCCACCCGCAGCCCGTAGCGCACGCCGTCGTAGCGGGCGAGGTTGGAAGACGCCTCGGCCGGAGCGATGAGGTAGTACGCAGAAAGCCCGTAGGTGAACTCGGGCACCGAGACCTCCTCCACTTTGGCCCCGGCCGTGGCCAGCGCGTCGGCCGCCTCTTGAACCCGCGCCGCCACGTCCGCCGCACACCCGTCGACCAGGTCGCGGCACAGCCCAATCCGTATCCCCTCGACGCCCTCGCCGATCCCGGGCACCGTCGGTTCGGGAGTCGACGGCAGCGAGGTGCTGTCCATCGGGTCATGCCCGGCAATCGCGTCGTACAGCAACGCCGCGTCCTCGACCGTCGTGGCGAAGGGGCCGATCTGGTCGAGCGAGCTCGCGAATGCCACCAGCCCGTAGCGGGACACCCTGCCGTACGTCGGCTTCATCCCGACGACACCGCAGAGCGCTGCCGGCTGCCGGATCGAGCCGCCCGTGTCCGAGCCGAGTGCGAGCGGGGCGAAACCGGCCGCGACGGCCGCCGCCGATCCTCCGCTGCTGCCGCCGGGGACCTTTCCGGTGGAGCGAGGGTTCCGCGTCGGGCCGAACGCCGAGTTCTCGGTCGACGAACCCATGGCGAACTCGTCCATGTTGGTCTTGCCCAGCGCGACCGCACCGGCACGCCTGAGTGCCTCGACGACCGTGGCGTCGTATGGCGGCCGCCATCCCTCGAGGATCCGCGACCCACAGGTCGTCGCGAACCCGCGCGTGCAGAGGTTGTCCTTCAGGGCGACGGGCACGCCGGCGAGCGGGCCCGGGTCGCGGCCGGCGGCAACGGCGGCGTCGACCGCATCGGCCTGTGCTCCCGCCTCGTCCGACATCACGTCGAGAAAGGTGTGGAAGCGGGCATCGTTCGCCGCGACCGCAGCCAGCGCCTCGTCGAGGACGTCGCGGGCCGAGCGCTCACCCGACCGCACCGCCGCCGCCACAGACACCGCCGTTGTCGTCACGGCGCCTCCCCGCCGATGCGCGGCACCCGGAAGCGGTCGTCCTCGACCGCCGGTGCGACCGCCAGGACCTCGGCGCGGTCGAGGCTGGGACGAGGCTCGTCTGCTCGCAGCACGTTCTCTAACGCGATCGGGCGAGACGACGGCTCCAGGTGGGAGAGGTCAAGAGAGGCGACGTCTGCCGCGTGGTCCAGCACGGTGCGCAGCTGGGCCGTGAAGAGTTCGACCTCCTCCTCGGTCAGGTCCAGCCGTGCCAGGCGAGCGACATGGACGACGTCGTCCCGACTGAGCGAGCTCGAGACCTTCTTGTCGCTCACGGACGGGGAGCGGCCAGCACGCCGCTGAGGAACTCAACGGTGCGCGCTTCGATCTCGTCTTTGTCGTAGTCCAGCGTGGCGACGTGGTAGCTCTGTTCGAGGACGACCCGCTCGACGGAGCCCTTCACGCCCTCCATGAGCACGTCGCTCGACTTGGGGTCGACCACGTGGTCTTGCTTGCTCGTGAACACCAATACGGGGCACGTCACTGAGCCGAGCATTGCCTCGACCTCCTCGACGCCTTCGAAGAGGGACAACGCCGCACGCAGGGGAAGCTCGGGATACGCGGACTCGACCGAGCCTTCCATCGCGATGTCCGAGCCGATGCCAGGCGCGACCTCGTCACCGCCCTCGATCATCGCCTCGATGAAACCCGTCGTCGCCGTGTCGGGAGGGGTCACCAACGGGTTCACCACCGACAATGCCGCCACCTCGGGGTGATGCTCTGCCAGCCAGACGGCGAGGCTTCCACCCATCGACAGTCCGACCACCGCCACCGCGTCGCAGCGGGCGGCCAACTCGGTGAACGCCTCGTCCGCCGCCTCACACCACTGGGGCCACCGCGTCGGCACCATGTCTGCGATATCGGTGCCGTGGCCGGGAAGCAACGGCATCTCCACGGTGAAGCCGGCGTCCGCCAGCGCGAGGGCAAGGCCGCGCATCGACTGGGGGTTGCCGGTGAACCCATGGAGGACCAGCGCGCCGCGGGCGTCGCCGGTGGCCGAATAGGGCTCTGCACCGGGGATGATGGGGTGGGTCACGAATCGGCAGCCTACTGGCGAGACGAGTAGGGTTCCGGCGGCCAGAAGGCTCCGGGCGGGGCGACAGAGGCGCACCAAACGAGCGAGACCGAAGACGAAGGAGCACACACGAAATGGCGTCGTACCCGTTTCTCAGCGACGAATGGCTGGATGAGGCGCGCAAGATCCGCGAAGAGTACGAGGGCAAGACGGCGCCGATCCCCCACGTCGTCCGCATGAACCTCGTTGTGACCGCGGTCCCCTTCTCCGAGGACGACGTCCTCGCCCACATGGACACCTCGAACGGCGAGTTGGTCCTCGACACCGGCCACCTCGAGAACCAGGACCTCAAAGTCACCGTCGACTACGACACGGCCAAGGCGATCCTGATCGAAGGGAACCCCCAAGCCGGCATGCAGGCCTTCATGGCCGGCAAGGTACGAGTCGAGGGCGACATGGCGAAGCTCATGGCGCTGCAGGCCGCCCCAGCGGCGACCGACCCGACGGCGGCCGAATTGGCCGGCCGCATTCGCGAAATCACGGAGTAGCCCGCCCCGGTCAGGCGCGGTCGACTGCCCACTGCGTGGTCCGAGCCGAGCGCCGCAGCGGGCGGATGAAGAGCGCGAAGACCACGCCCAGCGCGGCCACGACGGTGCCCACCCAGAACGGCACGCTGAAACTGTGCAACAGCGCCGAGCTGTGGTGCACGTTGCCCAGTCCCGAGCTCCTCGCGATCGACTCCTGGATCGTGAGCACGACCTGGATGCCCGCCACCTCTCCGACCTGCGCGGCCAGCAACTGCGCCGCGCTCATGACCCCGTATTCGGACTCGACGACCTCGTTCGCCATCGCCGACGAGGTCGCCGGCATCGACACTCCCATCCCCAGTCCCGACAGTGCCAGCGCCACCACGACGACGATGACGGCGGACGAGGCGCCCAGTGTCGCGAAGATCACCATGGAGACCAGGAGCGACACGGTCCCGAAGAGCGTCGCGTTGCGCTCCCCCGCCCGCACGGTCATGTAGCCGGCGATTGGCGCGCTCACCGCGAAGACCAAGGGCCGCGCCACCGACAGGAACCCGACCTGCGCCACGCTGTACCCGTAGACCTGCTCCATGAGCAGTGGGAACAGGAAGAAACCGCCGAAGTAGGCGAAGCTCGTGCAGACCTTCGTGCCCATCGGGAACATGAAGTTGCGCCGGCGCCAATAGGTCGTCGGGATGAGCGGTGTCGGGAACGTCGCCTCCCGCCACACGAACACCGCGCCCAGCACCACGGCGACCGTGCCCGAGACGGCCACCCCGACCGACGTCCAGCCGGCGATCGGCCCGATGCTCAGCACGAGCATGGCGGCGGTCACCCCGCCGGCCAGGCTCCAGCTCCCGACCCAGTCCATGCCCGCCCAGGCGCTCGACCGCCGGGCGCGGCGCTCCTCGACGGGCGTCTCCTTCGCCTTTCGGGTCGGGAGCAAGAGCGCCACCACCACCGAGGCGATGACCAGCAGGACGAGCTGGCCCCAGAACAGGGTCCGCCAGCCGAAGTACTGGATGATCGGTGAGCCGAGCGTCACCCCGAGGACGGGACCGCCCGCACCCACCAGCGACCACCAACCGAGGGCCTTCACCCGGTCCTGCGGCGCGAACAGCTCGAGGATGATCGCCATCGACGCCGTGCCGGTCGCCGCGCCCTGGACGCCGTCGAGGGCCCGGGCGAACAGCAACATGCCCACGTCGGGTGCGAGGGCGGTGAGGATGGCACTGACCATCGCCCCCAGGAGGCCGAACTGGTACAGCCGGCGATGGCCGAACAGGTCGCCGGCCTTCCCGAAGAAGGGCGCCGCCACGCCGAAGGCCAGCAGGGGACCCGTGGAGGCCCACGCCAGCACCGAGAAGTTCGTGTTGAAGTCGGCCTTGACCGTGGGCAGCGCCACCACGAAGACGGTGAAGGTGATGTTGAGCGAGAGCAGCCCCGCCAGCAGCGCCACCAGGGCCCACCACTGGTAGCGGGGACTGCGGACGGCCCGGTCCGTGACCCGCCGGTGCAGCAGGGAGAACCAGTTCGTCTCGACGGATCCGTCCGCCCCCATCGTCCCCATGGCGCCGCCGCCGGGGTCGAACGTGGGACTGAGGAGGACGTCGGCCTGCTCGTCCCCTGCATCCTCCACCTGGGACACCCTAGGTGGCCGCCTCGGCGGGCCTCCCGCCCGCACGGTGCGAGGCAGAACGCCCCGGCGACCTCGTCAGAGGGTCGTCGTCAGCGCAGGCCGCGCAGGCGGAACCACCAGTTCGGATCACGCCCGTGGGCGTGGAAGTGGTTCGGGATCTGGCGCATCACCCGGTCGACCGCCCACTCGCCCTCGCCGAAGCGCGCGTCGGCCACCAGGGTCAGCTGGGCGACCATGTGCTCGACGTCGCCGTCGGGCGGCGTCGGGCCGTGCTGCTTCCACACCACCATGGGCACGCCGCACACCTCGCAGTCGGCCACCCAGCAGACGTCGTCCTCGTGGTGCCACTCAGAGAGGCGCGCTGCCTCGCAGAGGTCGCAGGCGGGATCGAACGGGAGTGCCACGGCGGGCCGAAGCTAGCGCTAGTGGGTGAAGATCTGCACGGAGGAACCCGTGTTCACCGTCGACCCGACGGAGGGCTGGGTGCCACTGACCATGTTGTTGGGGCTGCCTGAGACGCCCGACACGCTGAGGCCGGCCGACTGCAGCGCGCTGGTCGCCTGCGAGACGGTCTGCCCGATCACGTTGGGCACCTGCACCTGCGGCGGCCCCGTCGAGATGTTGACCGTCACCGCCGACCCGAAGGGCGCCTGCGCGCCGCTGGCCGGAGAGGTCGAGATGACCTGCCCTGACGGCACCGTCGGGCTGGACTCGTTGTTCTGCGTGGCGGTCAGGCCCACTGCCTGCAGGGCGGCCTGCGCCTGGGCGAAGGTGTAGCTGGTCGGGATGCTGGGCACGGTGGCCGGCTCGTGACCGAGCGAGGGCACGAGCGTGATGGTGGCGCCGTAGGGGGCCTTCGTCGGGTTCTGCGTGGCGTTGATCGACCACAGCACCAGCACCTGGGCCGGCACCGTGTTGGAGTAGGTCCCCGGCGCGCAGACCGCCTGGAAGTGCGCCGACTGCAGCGCGGTCGTGGCCTGGGCACAGGTCATACCGGCCAACGACGGCACGGTGACGTCCGGCTTCCCCGACGACAGCACCACGTTGACCGTCGACCCCTCCTTCTGCGAGA
>DATAYX010000221.1:0-1852 GCA_036272355.1 Acidimicrobiales bacterium | reverse complement strand
CTCCGGCGTCACGGTCAGCTCGTCCTTCGGGCCGTCGGGCACCCAGGCCACCTCGGTCGCCGACGGACTGCCGGCCGACGTCGTCAACTTCTCGCTCGAGCCCGACATGGCCAAGCTCGTCAAGGCCGGCCTCGTGTCGAGTTCGTGGGACACCAACGCCACCAAGGGCATCGTGACCGACTCGATCGTCAGCTTCGTCGTGCGCCCCGGGAACCCCAAGCACATCACGACCTGGGCCGACGTCGTGAAGTCCGGCGTCGGCGTCATCACACCGAACGTGTTCAGCTCGGGCAGCGCGAAGTGGAACATCATGGCGGCGTACGGCGCCGAGATCCACCAGGGCAAGACCTCCGCGCAGGCGCAGCAGTACCTCTCCCAGCTGCTGCACAACGCGGTGGCCCAGCCCTCGAGCGCAAGCGCCGCACTGCAGACGTTCCTCTCGGGCCAGGGCGACGTGCTCCTCGACTACGAGGACGACGCGCTCTACGCCAAGAGCAAGGGCGAGGCGGTCGACATCATCACGCCGCCGCAGACGATCCTGATCCAGAACCCGATCGCGGTGACCAAGACGGCGAGCTCGTCCGCCAAGGCGTTCGTGAGCTACCTGGTCTCCCCCGCCGGGCAGAAGGTCTGGGGCCAGCAGGGCTACCGCCCGGTGCTCCCCTCGGTGGCTTCGCAGTTCCACTTCCCCACGCCAAAGACGCTGTTCACCATCGACAGCCTCGGCGGCTGGAAGTCGATCAACACGAAGTTCTTCGACCCGCAGACCGGCATCGTGGCCCACGTGGAGCAGTCCCTGGGCGTCTCGACCGCCAGCGGATAGCGGGCCGAGCCAACTGACCGGAAGGGAGCCGGACAGTCGATGACAAACCTGGACACCACCGTCGCGGACCTCGGGCCGCCCCCCGCCCGCGGTCCGCGGCCCGCCGAGCGTGGGCCAGGGCGGAGGAGATCGCGTCGCTACTCCCTGGTGGCGCCCTCTTCCGCCCTGGCCCACGCCGGCGCGTTCGGGGCGAAGGCGGCCGGGCCAGCACTCGCCATCACCTACCTGTCGCTCCTCGTCCTCCTTCCCGTCGCCGCGCTCGTCACCAACGCCTTCTCCGGCGGCTGGCACACGTTCTGGGCCGCGGTCACCCAACCCGAGGCCGTCGCCGCGCTCGAGCTGACGCTCGTCGCCTCCGCCATCGTCGCCATCGTGAACTCGGTCGCCGGCCTCGCCATCGCGTTCGTCCTCGTGCGCGACGACTTCAAGGGCAAGTCGCTCGTGAGCGCCGTGATCGACCTGCCCTTCGCGCTCCCCACCATCGTGGCCGGCCTCACCCTCCTCGCGCTCTACGGCGCCAGCTCCCCCTTCCACCTCGACCTGGCCGGGACGCGCCTCGGCATCGGCGCCGCGCTGCTGTTCGTGACGTTGCCGTTCTGCGTGCGCAGCGTCCAACCGGTCCTGGCCGAGCTCGATGCGGAAGTGGAGGACGCCGCGTCCTCGCTCGGCGCCACCCGGCGCCAGGTGCTGCGCCGCATCCTGCTGCCGAGCGTCCTGCCGGCCGTCCTGGCCGGCGCCGGCCTCGCCTTCGCCCGCGCCGTCGGCGAGTTCGGCTCGGTCGTCCTCATCTCGGGCAATCTCCCGTTCAAGACCGAGGTGGCGTCGTCCTGGATCTTCAGCCTCTCGCAGAGCGACGCCCTCCCCGCGGCCAGCGCGGTCTCGATCGTCCTGGTCGTGATCTCCCTCCTCGTCCTCCTCGGCATCGGCTGGGGCCGCCGGCGCTTCGAAATCCCGGAGACGGTATGAGGGACGGCCGTTGGCGCCTGCCGCTCCGCTTCGGCGTCCTGGGCTACCTCGCCCTGCTCGTGG
>DATAYX010000220.1:0-4765 GCA_036272355.1 Acidimicrobiales bacterium | reverse complement strand
ACCGGCAGCCGGCCGATGAACTCGGGAATGAGCCCGAACTTGATGAGGTCTTCGGGCAGGACGTTGCGCAGGATCTCGCCGTCGTCGCGATCCTTGCGGTGCACCTCGGCCCGGAACCCGATGCCGCGCTTACCGATGCGGCTCTCGATCAGATTGTCGAGACCGGCGAACGCACCTCCGCAGATGAAGAGGATGTTCGTCGTGTCGATCTGGATGAATTCCTGGTGCGGGTGCTTGCGGCCGCCCTGCGGTGGCACCGACGCGGTGGTGCCCTCGAGGATCTTCAGGAGCGCTTGCTGCACGCCCTCGCCCGAGACGTCACGCGTGATGGAGGGGTTCTCGCTCTTGCGTGCGATCTTGTCGATCTCGTCGATGTAGATGATGCCGGTCTCGGCGCGCTTGACGTCGTAGTCAGCCGCCTGGATCAGCTTCAACAGGATGTTCTCGACGTCCTCGCCCACGTAGCCCGCTTCGGTGAGCGCTGTCGCGTCGGCGATGGCGAAGGGGACATTGAGCATCCGGGCCAGCGTCTGGGCCAGCAGCGTCTTGCCGCATCCCGTCGGTCCGAGCAGAAGGATGTTCGACTTGGAGAGCTCGATCCCCTCCTCGTGCACCGGCGGCCCGGCCTGGACGCGCTTGTAGTGGTTGTAGACGGCGACCGAGAGGATCTTCTTGGCGTACTCCTGCCCCACGACGTAGTCGTTGAGGAAGTCGAAGATCTCCCGCGGCTTCGGAAGATCCTCGAAGCTCAGCTCTGCGGACTCGTCACGCTCCTCGGCGATGATGTCGTTGCAGAGATCGATGCACTCGTCGCAGATGTAGACGCCGGGACCGGCGATCAGCTTCTTGACCTGCTTCTGGGTCTTCCCACAGAAGCTGCACTTGACGAGGTCTCCCCCCTCACCGAATTTGGCCACCCGATCGTTCTCCCGTCCGTCCGAACTCTGTTCCGACTCGTTCTACGCGGCGCCGATGGCTTCGAGCGGGGCGACCGAGCGAGCCGTGATGACCTCGTCGATGATGCCGTAGGTCACCGCCTCCTCCGCCGTCAGTATGAAGTCGCGATCGGTGTCCTGGGCCACCTTCTCCTGGGTCTGGCCGGTGTCCTCGGCCAGCATGTGCGAGAGCAGGTCCCGCATCCGGAGAATCTCCCTGGCCTGCAGCTCGATATCGCTCGCCTGGCCTTCGACGCCTCCCCATGGCTGGTGCAGAAGAATGCGTGCATGCGGCAGTGCGAACCGCTTGCCTTTGGCGCCGGCCGCCAGGAGCACCGCCGCCGCCGAAGCCGCTTGACCGAAGCAGAAGGTCGAGACGTCGGCCTTCACGAACTTCAGCGTGTCGTAGATCGCGAAGAGAGCCGTGATGTCACCACCGGGCGAGTTGATGTAGAGGTGGATGTCCTTGTCGGGCTCCTCGGATTCGA
The DNA here is from genome assembly GCA_036272355.1 of Acidimicrobiales bacterium. Classification (GTDB taxonomy): domain Bacteria; phylum Actinomycetota; class Acidimicrobiia; order Acidimicrobiales; family RAAP-2; genus Bog-473. The sequence continues at coordinate 3,342 of DATAYX010000220.1, read as the reverse complement.
GGAACAACATCTGCGCGCAGACCAGGTTGGCCATCGTGTCGTTGACCGGCGTACCGAGGAAGATGATGCGCTCCTTCAAGAGGCGCGACCAGAGGTCGTAGCTTCTCTCGCCACGATTCGTGGACTCGATCACGTTGGGAACTAGATAGTCGTAAGCCTCCAGGCGATCAGCCATCCTCTGCATCCTCACTCGTCTCCTCGTCCTGCTCGACTTCGCCATCCCCCGAAGCATCCACTTTGAGGGCATCCCGTGACACTGGGTTGCCCTCTTCGTCGACGAGATCCACGTGGTCCAGCAGCCACTCCAGAGCCTTGCCCTTTCGAAGCTCCGAGCGTACCGCGCCGGTCCGCCCGGCCGTGTCGAGACGGCGGCGCAGGTCGGCCGGGCTCGTGTCCATGCGCTCGGCCATGGTGGATACCTCGGCATCGAGCTCATCATCACTGAGCGGAAGTTCTTCGGCCTCGACCAGGGCACGGAGGGCCAGGTCAGCCTTGACTGCAGCGTGAGCGTCGACCCGGACGGAGGCGAGCAACTCGTCCGGCGAAGTGCCTGTGGCCTGGAAGTACTCGGCCAAGCCCAGTTTCTGCGCCTCCAACCGGTGCTGGAGGTCGTGCAAGCGCTCGTTCACCTCGGCGTCCACCAGGACTTCTGGGACGTCGTCGTCGGTGACCAGACCACTGAGGGCCTCGATTGCCTTCTGACGGAGCGCCATCTGCGTCTGGACGAGCTTGACCCGTCGGATCCGCTCCTCGATGTCGGCGCGCAGCTCGGCCATCGTGGCGAATTCCGAACTCTCCGCCGCCCATTCGTCCGTCTCCGCCGGCAGCTTCTTGACCTTCACTTCTTTGACGAGCACGCGGAACGCGATCTGCTCGTCGGGGTTCTGCGGACTGGCGGCGTCGAACGCGACGATGGCGCCGGCCTTGGCTCCGTGCAGCTCGGCGTCCAGCTCGGGCACGACAGTGCCGGTGCCCACTTCGTAGAGGTAGTCGTCGACGCCGACCAGCTCGGCGCCCGACGCGTCGTTGCCGTGCAGGTCGATCGTGACCAGATCACCGTCGATGGCCGGCCGATCGACCACCTCGAGTTCCGCGTCGTTCTCCCGCAGGCGGTCGATCTGGTGTTGGACCTCTTCGTCCTTGACGTCGAGACCCGGCAGCGTGACCTGCAGACCGTCGTAGCCGCCGATGGAGACGGAGGGTCGCACCTGGACGAGCGCGTCGAAGGCGACCGCACCGCTCGCCTCGCCGGCGGTGATGTCGATCTCCGGCTGGGCGATCGGGTCGAGTTCGGTGTCGACCACGGCCTGTGCGTAGAAATCGGGCAGGGCCTCGCGCAAGGCCTCGGCGCGCAGTGCCCCGGCGCCACCCATGCGTGCTTCGAGTACCTTGCGCGGCACCTTCCCGGGCCGGAATCCGGGCACACGGACCTGGCGCGCCAGCGTCCGCACGACGTCCCCCATCGCTCGATCGAACTCGAGCTCGTCTATTTCCACGCTCAGGCGGACGAGGTTTCCCTCGAGTGGCTCAGTGGTCGCACGCATACGAGTCGCCAACTCTACCGGGACGGCACGAGGCAAAGCTGCGGACGAGCTGTGGTCGAGTCGTGTCGGTCGCCTCGGCCGGGGCTCAGAACATGAAGTTCATGGCGCCGAGGACCTGGCGGCCGACAGCTGCGTCGCCCTCCATTGCGATGCCACCGGCAGCCTGCACCTGTGCCGCCGTGGCACGGCCACAGCCGAGGCGCAGGAAATCGAGGTTCGAGAGCGACAAGGTGACGGTCGGCGTGACGCCCTCGTCCACTGTCCGGGCGCGCGAGCCCTCGACGGCAACCGTGAAGGCGCGGGCGTCGTCACCGGGGCCCTCGATCGCGAAGCGCACCGCGGTGCCGTCGGCACATCCGGCCTTCTTGCCCACGACGAAGGGCATGGCGCTCTCCACCCGTCCGAGCGAGATCGCCGAGGCCAAGTTGCCGCAGCCACCCGGACGGTCGAGGGCGCGGCGGGCGTCCTGCTCGTGCACCCAGCTGTCGAACGCACGCACCTCCATGAACACGGCGTAGGGCACCTGGCCGACCGGGCTCCAACCGACGACGGCCCACTCCTCTTCCGTCCGCTCCTCCAGCTGTCCGAGCCGGGTGCCCGTGACTTCGACGAACTCGGCCCGCACGGCCGCACCATCGAGGGGACGGCGGACCGCGACCCAGGCTTCGTTCATGGCGGCGAAGTCGTTCTTCACATGGTCGCCGCGTGGGCCGTCCCATTGCGGTGCGGCCTCACCCATGATGGTGCGCTCGATCCCGATCAGGTGGGAAAGCTGGTCCTTCACGTCCCACCCCGGGCACTCGGTCGGCAGGGCCCATTCGTTGGCGGTGAGCTCGAAACAGGCCTCGGCCAGGCCGCCCCAGGTCTCGAGCAGGGCCGCGGTCGCCCTCATCCCCTGTCGCCGGAAACCACCGTCCTGACCTGCACCGTTGTCCGTCATGTGGCCGACCCTATCGGGCAGAACGGCGGTGGCGCCGCTGTCTCTGGGGTGACCATCCCCCCTTTTTTGTAACCCTCCCGCTACGTTCGACCCCCGTCCAGGGCCATACCGACCCAAAGGAGAAGCCATGGCGAGTTACGAGGGGTACTGCGTCAAGTGCCGTGAGAAGCGTGAGTTCGACGGACAAGAAGTCGAGCTGGCGAACGGTCGCCGCGCCGCCCAGGGAACCTGCCCGGTGTGCGGCACCAAGATGAACCGCATCTTGGGCAAAGCCAAGGTCTGAACCCCGTCGCTCTGCAGCGGGACCACGCCGCGGCGGCGCACCGCCAACCGGCGTGAGACGATGCAGGGCATGCACGACCTGATCATCAAGGGCGGGACGCTCGTCGACGGGACGGGCGCCCCCGAGCGGATGGCGGACGTCGCGGTCGATTCCGGCCGCATCACCGATGTGGGGACGATCCAGGGCGGCGGCCACCGGATCATCGACGCCGAGGGCCTGCTGGTCACACCCGGCTGGGTCGACATCCACACCCACTACGACGGCCAGGCCACGTGGGACCCCGAGCTCGCCCCGTCGTCGTGGCACGGCGTCACGACGCTCGTCATGGGCAACTGCGGCGTCGGGTTCGCGCCGGCCGCGCCCGAGCGCCACGAGTGGCTCATCGGCCTGATGGAAGGTGTCGAGGACATCCCGGGGAGTGCCTTGGCCGAAGGGATCGAGTGGGAGTGGGAGACGTTCCCCGAGTACCTCGACGCGCTGGAGCGGCGGCGCTGGACCGTCGACGTCGGCACGCAGATCCCCCATGGCGCCGTGCGCGCCTATGTGATGGGCGACCGGGGGGCGAAGAACGAGGC
>DATAYX010000219.1:0-3737 GCA_036272355.1 Acidimicrobiales bacterium | reverse complement strand
AACCACGATGTACCCCCTGTCCACGAGGTACTTCACGTCGGTCTGCGCGATCGCCGCGGCGTAGACGATGAACGCCTTGCCGTAAGGGGTCTGCTGCAACAGCGCGGGAAAATGTCCGGCGGCCGCTGTCGTCGTGCCCGCGACGGTGGGGAAGTAGACGTCGGCCTTGAGCACCGTGCCGTCGGACATGGTGACGGACTGGTCGAGCACCGAGCCCGTGCCGTACACCGCCGGCTGGGGCGACCACGTCGAAGCGCCGGAGGTGACGCCGGCCGGGCCAGTGCCCCCGTCCTTCCGGGAGGTTCCCGTCGAGCCGCTCGAGCCGCTCGCCGGGACTGTGCTCGTCGTCGGGGTGGCACCAACGACGCCGCCCCCGCGGCTCACGCCGTGGGCACCACCAGCCGACCTGGTCGACGACGTCTGCTGCGCGGCCAGGTGCAGGCTCCCCGGACCGTGCTGGCCGGGGACGAACTGCCCGAGGACAAGCGCAGAGAACGTGAGCGCGAGTGCACACGAACCCATGAGCAGCCGCCAGGACATGGTGTCCCGCCAGCGGCGACGCGTCTCTTGGCTGTGGTGCTTTCTTCGATGATGCGCCGGCACTCGAACCCCCCGGCCTCCCTCCGGCCCCGTTCGGGCCGTCTCCTCTTCCTCTCTAGGGGAACGTCCGTTCCACCGGTGACCTGCGGTGGGGGCCCGTCCGCCCGGCCCGGAGGTTCTGCGTCCGTTTCACCTGCTCAGGCCGGATGCCGAGGCGGAAGGGTTCGGCGAGTCCGGTCGGACTGCGGCGCTGTCCCGCAATGCTGAGGTCCCGCTACCGGGTTCTCGGAGAAGGGGGCGTTCGTCCGGGCCCCATCGGGAGTCGGAGGGGGAGCACATCGCATGTTCGCCAACCCAGACGGGTGGCCACCCGTTCGGTGCCCCTGCTGGTCGTGGCCGCGCCGCGGCGGGCCTCCGCGCCCAGGCCCGGCGGGTGGTTCGCCGATGGCCGAACTGGTCCCGGCGGCTCAGACCCGCCGGCTGCTGATCGCGTTGACCAGCAGGGCCAGCCCGATGCCGGCGATGAGACCGAAGATGAGCGCCAAGACCACGTACTCCGTCGTCTTCGGCGACGAAGGACTCGACGGCGCCGTCGCCGCGGTGATGAGCCGCCCGGCCTCGGTGCTCTGCCCCTGGGTGGCGTAGAACTGGGCTTGCGCCAACTCGTTCTCCAAGGAGGTCTGCTGGTTCGTCAGATCGCCCAGCTGCACGTCTTCGACATTCTGGTTGACGCCCGCGGGGGTCGCACGGATTTGGGCGTTGAGGTTCGAAATCGCCAGGTTCAACGTGTTCAAGTTGCTCGAGATCTTGGTGGCCTCCGACTCGAAGGTGCTCTTCGTGATCCCTCTCTGGAAGTTGATGTAGTCGTTGGCGTACGCGTTGGCCGCCGCCGCCGCGACTTGAGGATCACTGTCCGACGCCGTCATCTGCACGATGTCGGTTGTCTGAAGCGTCCCGACCTGAGCGACCGAGATGGAGGGTGGGTTCGGGATCGTCTTGGCCACAAGGTGCGAGATGGAGGAGCTCTCCATGACCTGGATGACGTCTTGCACATTGACCAACGCCGCGGTCGGGTTCGCGGACTGGGCCTGTTGCAGGAGCGGCGAGACCGGTGGGTAGAGCAGCACCGTGGCCGTGGCCGAGTACGACTTCGTCGTCAGCACGCAATAGCCGAGCACACCGACGACCGCGACGACCGCCGTGATGACGATGATCCACTTGCGGCGCCACAGCACTCGTGCGTATTCCGCGATGCCCGACTGCTCCGGCCTGGCCGCGTGCTCAGGGCCGCCGAAGTGGTTTCTCTCGGTCGTCGTCCTGTCGCCCGCCAGGTCCGGGCTCGCAGGGGAGTCCGCCGTGTCGATGACCTGATCCATCCGTAAAAATGTAGCGCAGCACGGGTGGGACGAGAACTCACCCAAACGAAGGATTCGGTTCCGCCGTAGGGAGGAAATGCGGCCCACGAGCACCGCTTGAGGTCGAATTCTTCTCAACACCCCTTGGCTCGCCATATAGCGTATGCCCGTGCAATTGGCCCCTCAATGGGCCGCGTTCAAGCGGGCAGCAAGGCACGAAGACCTCTTCGTCTTCGTGTCGCGCGGCCTTGTCTATGTCGGGATGTTCTTCCTGACCTTGCTCAAGTTCAAGGCTTCCAAGGGCCTGAACGTGAGTGACGCCATCTTCTTGGTGGCCGCCGTCCTCCTGTTGCTCAGCCGGCGTCCGCCCCCCCGGGCCCCCGCCACGCCGGCCTGGTACGTCGGCGCGTTCATCTTCCTGCTCTCCGGCGTCGTTGCGAGCACACAGGCAGATTCCGTCGGAGGGTCCCTCCTCGTCGTGGTCAACGGGGTCTACCTCCTCTTCATCCTCCAATTCCTGCTCCGACAACAACTCAACAACACACTGCGGCTGCAGCGGGCCATCGGCGCCTTCGTTTTTGGCACGACGTTGTCCGGGCTTGTCGCCATCCTGCAGATCGACTTCCATCTCTTCTTGCCGGTGGGCAATCTGGCCGCCGGCGGCACAATCGGGGGGAACTCGCGTGCGATCGGGTTGAGCACCCAGCCCAACCTGCTCGGCGTCGCGTTGGCGCTCGGCATCGTCTTCGCCGTCGGCCTGCTCTTCGAGCTGAACAAGCGCAAGCACTGGTATCTCGGGGCCTGCGTGGCCGTGATGGTGGCCGCCCTCTTGCTCAGCGGCAGCGTCTCGGGGGAGGCCACCACGATCCTCGGCCTCCTGGTCCTGTTCGTCGCCCGTGGCGCCCCACTCAAGACGGTGGCGCTCGTCGCTCTATCCCTTGCGGCGGTGTACGTGCTCGTCTTCGGCGTGATCGACCGCGGGTCTCATCTTGACCCGATCACTCGGATCGAGAAGACGTTGAACTCGAGCGGTGGCTCGAACACCGGCACGTTCCAGCTGCGGATCGACACCATCAAGACCGCTTGGAGCGGGATCGTCGAGAAACCGATCGTCGGGCACGGTCTCGACCAGAAGACACTCGCCGTCTTCTTCGACAAGTACATCTACGTGTACTACCCGCCGCACAACGTGATCATCCTGTACTGGTTCGGCGGCGGCATCTTCATGCTGCTTTCCCTCTTCATCATGATGGGCTCCTCGTTCAACCGGCTCCTCAGCGGCAGGAGGATGAGGGGAGAGAACCGCGACCCGATGCGTGCCGTCGTGTTCGCCGCCTGCGTGGCGTCGCTGTTCTATTCCTTGCAAGGCCCCGAGTTGGTCGACCGCTGGATGTGGGTGCCCTTCATCCTCGCGTTCTGCTTCCGCGACCCCGCACGTCCGCCGGCAGCGAGCGCGAGCGAGATCGAGCTGCCCGTCAGCGCACCGGACCTACCCGCCGTGACGGCTGGCAACGGTGGACCACGGCGCATGCGCGGCACCGTCGGGCGTCATGCCGCGCCCGCGCGCGAGCCTTCGTAAGCGACGGGAGGACCACGACCATGCCGGCACGCCGCTCTGCGGCCACGACGCCCGACTACCTCGGGCTGGGCGAGATGTTCGACGACCGCATCCTCGGCACCGACAGCGCGCACGTGTTCTTCGTGAGCGCCCAGGCCGTCGCGGCACGGTCGAAGGTCGTCGCCGAGGTGGGGTGCGGCCGCGGCGCCGCCGTCGAGATGGACGCACCCGGTGGTCCCTGGCAGGACCTGCGCGGCCCGGGCCGGACGGTGATCGGCATCGAC
>DATAYX010000218.1:0-2986 GCA_036272355.1 Acidimicrobiales bacterium | reverse complement strand
AGTACGTCGATCAGCGCAAAGGCCGCGACCACGGTGAGCACGATCGGACGAGTCCACCGCCCCACTCTCAACCTCGTAACCGGTGGCATGTACCAGAGCGGGAGCGGCGCCACCTGTGAGAGGTAGATGTCGATCGGCACGGCATCAGGAGAAAGCGGACCTTCAGGGTCGGCCGCGAGCGCCAGTTCGGTCAACTCCTCCTCATCAACAGCGAACATGACAGCTGATGACGAAGAATCTTCGCTCATGCAGCAACCCTAGTCCCCCCTTGGGCGGGCCGGGCGGCGGAAGCGCTTTTGGAATGACGCCTGTGCGGGGCTCAGCCTGCGCTGAGCCGCGCCGCCGCCTCCGGGTCGATGCCCCACTTCCGGTTGGCGAGGTCCAGGGCGTTCGCCTGGTACATGACGACCTGGTCGCGGCCGGCCCGCTTCGCGTCGTACATCGCGTTGTCCGCTTCTCGCAAGATCGACGCGGACGGCGTCTTGTTGTCGGAGGTGACGACGACTCCGATGCTCGACGTCACCTCGAGTTGCGCGTCGCCGAAATCGATCGGCTCGCTGAGCCCGCGGCGGATACGGTCCGCCATCTCGAGTGCATCCTCCTCGTGGTCCACCTCGGCGAGCGCGACGAACTCGTCACCGCCGAAGCGTGCTACGAGATCGACACCTCGGGTCATGGCCGTCATCCGGTTGGCCATCTCCTTGAGGACGCGATCGCCCGCCGAATGGTCGGCGCGGTCGTTGACCAGCTTGAAGCGATCGAGGTCGATGAACATCAGCGCCAGCGACGAGCTGCGCCGGCCCACATGGCCGAGGGCCTCTTCCAGGCGCTCCATGAACAGGGTCCGGTTGGCCAGGCCGGTGAGGCCGTCGTGGGAGGCGGCGAACGCGATCTGTTCGGCCATCTCGCACCGTTCGATGGCAAGGCCGACCATGCTGGCCAGCTGGTCGAGCTTCCGCAGTTCCTCGCTCCCGAAATAGGGCATGTACGGGCTGATCCTCACCGCGAGGATGTGGGTGTCGCCGCCCGTCGTGCGCACGTTGATCCGCCGCTGCTCACCCTTGATGCCGGACGGGTCTCGATTGCGGTCGTCCCCCGGGCGGGTGTCGCGCCGCCACCAGGCCTTGCGGTCGGCCAATGTCGAGTACTGAGCGACGACGGCGCCGTCGCGCGTGAGCAACGCCGCCTTGGATGCGCCGACCAGCGCGCAGACATGGGGGAGCAACCGGTCGCCCACGTCCTTGGAGTCGCCGGCCGAGACGAGCTCCGTCATGGCCTGTTTGAACGCGATGTCCTCCCGCCGGCTGAGCGGCACCCGCAAGAACGACGGCAGGACGAGTGCCGTGAGGAACAAGATGCCCATGACCACCGTGATCGCCTCGGAGATCAACGAGGTGGCCGTTCCCTGGACCGCGAGGGCAGCCACGACGACCTGCACCTGCAGGCCGGCTACGGCGAGCGCCAACAGCCGCATCCGGTAGGCCGCGATCGGGGGCTCGCCGATGCCCGCCACGAAGAGGCGGACGACGACATAGGCGAACAAGAATGTGAACTGGACGAGGAATGCGACGCGATAGGCCAGCCAGTGCGCGGGGGGCGCAACGCCGGGGAACGGCACGTACTGCAGCGTGAAGGTGAAGACGACGATGCCGATGGTCACTGCCACGGCCAAGATGCGCACGACGTCGCTCGCCTCGCGGAACGACGTGGCGAAGCGGAACAGGCAATAGGGCATGACCAACAGGAGCGCGATCAGTACCTTGGCCACGGTGACGTGCGCGACCCAGCTCGGCGCGTATTTCGCCACGAGCGAGATCCCACCGAGAATGGCGAACGAGAGCGCGACCCAGCCCGCGCCGCGGATCCTGTGACGGATCCACTGCAACGCGGTGAGAGCGGCCAAAAGGACGAACTCGACGAGCGAGATGTCGCTCAGCACCTGAATCCAATGCTCCACCGCTATGCGCCCCTCTTCTACAGCGCCAGCGTCGCCAAACGCAGACCTTCTCCGCCCCGGGCTCCCAGTAACCCGGCGGGTTTCTGACCCACAAGTGTACTCCCCGCTGCCGTTTTGTGAAGGGATGGGGTCTCAATTTCTGCCGAATTTCACAACCCCTCGACCCGCGTCGCGGCGCATCCGATCTCCCCGCTCCCGTTACCCGACGGGTACTGCGTGCATACGTCCGCATGCCCCGGAACGCATGGGAGGCACCGGCGCGGCCGTCACCCGGCTCGACGCGGTCGATACTGTGGGCGGCGAGCGAGCGGGAGGTGCGCTGGTGCAGGACTGGGCCCGGCCCGTGGTGCACTGGGAGATCGAGGCCGAGGACCCGGAGCGCCAGAAGGCGTTCTACGCCGACCTCTTCAATTGGAAGATCGGCGAGGGCTTCATCATGGACATACAGCCCGGCATCGGGGGGCCCGAGCCGGGACCGGCCGGGCACATCCGCCAGGGCGAGCGCTCGGGTGTGACCCTCTACGTACAGGTCGCCGACCTGCGCGCGTCGCTGGACAAGTCGGTGCAGCTCGGCGCCACGATCGTGGCCGAGCCCTTCGATGTGCCCGGGGGGCCGACGCTGGCTGCCATCACCGACCCCGAGGGCAACCCCCTCATGCTCGTCCAGGCCTGAGGATGTCCGTCGTCGAGATCACGACGTTCCGACTCGCCGAGGGGGTGAGCGACGAGTCCTTCCTCGCCCTGGACAAGCGGCTGCAGACCGAGCTCGTCCCGAACCGGCCCGGCTTCCTCCGACGGACGACGGCGCGCCATGGCCAGGAGTGGCTCGTCGTGACGCTCTGGTGGAGTGAGGACGCCGCCGCCGCGTTCTCCCGCGAGACCGAGGACGACCCGCTCCAGGTGGAGTTCGCCCGGGCCGTCGAGGCGGGCACGCTGCACGCCACGCGCTTCGAGACCCTGGACTGAGGTGGAGCTCTCCGAGCTGAAGGTGACGCGCTACGACGTGCGCGACCGCGTCGCCACGATCAC
>DATAYX010000217.1:0-3843 GCA_036272355.1 Acidimicrobiales bacterium | reverse complement strand
GGGCTTCGCCGTGGCCACTCGCCAACACGATCACCGTGTCGTTCGTCGAGGTGCAGCCGTCCACCGTGATGGAGTTGAACGAGGCCGCAACGGCCTCCCGCAACGCCTTCTGCAGGGTGGGCGCGTCGACAGCCGCATCCGTCGTGCAGAGGGCGAGCATCGTCGCCATGTTGGGCGCCAGCATCGCCGCGCCCTTGGCCATGCCGCCGACCGTGAAGCCGGGTCCCGCCACGACCACTTCCTTGGGCACGCTGTCGGTGGTCATGATCGCGCGCGCCGCCGCCGCGCCGGCCTCGCTGCCGTCGCCGCGGGCGCCCACGATGGCGGCCAAGCGGGGCTCGACGGTGTCGATCGGGAAAGGAATGCCGATGAGGCCGGTCTGGCAGATGAGGATCTCCTCGGACGACGCGCCGATACCGCCCGCAACGGCGGCACACACCCGCTCGGCGGCGTCGCGGCCAGGAGCGCCCGTCGCCGCATTCGCATTGCCCGACGTCAGTACCACCCCTGACGCGCGGCCGTCGGTGGCGACGAGGTGGGCACGGCTGACCTGGACAGGCGCTGCGGCAGCCAGGTTCGAGGTGAAGACGCCGGCGCAGGGGACGGCCTGGCCGTCGGCAGTGGCGACCACGGCCACGTCGAGCGCGTCGTTCGCCTTGATGCCGGCTGACCCGCCGGTGGCGACGAAACCCTTGGGCGTGGTGACGCTCACGGGTACAGCCCAGCGATCGGCAACCCGCTCGTCTCGGCCAGGCCGAGGGCTGCGTTCGCACACTGGATGGCCTGCCCCGAGGCTCCCTTGACGAGGTTGTCGAGTGCGCAGAGCGAAACGACCCATCCCGTTCGCGGGTCGACGCGCCCGGTCACGTGAGCGACATTCGAGCCCGACGTGGCCTTTGTCGAGGGCGGACCGTCCGTCACGACGACGAACGGCTCGGCGTCATAGGCGTCGTGCAGTGCTTCCATGACGCTCGCCGTGGTCTGCGAGGCGGTCGGACGGGCGTAACAGGTGGCCAGGATGCCGCGCACCATCGGCGCCAGGTGCGGGGTGAAGAGGACCTGCGCGCCGAGGATCTGCTCCATCTCCGGCGTGTGGCGATGGGTCAACAGGCCGTAGGCGGTGAAGTCCTCGTCGACGGTGCCGAAGTGGAGGTTCTCCTTGGCGCCTCGCCCGGCGCCGGACACGCCGGAGGCCGCATCCACGATGATGCCGGACGGCTCGACGAGCCCACCGCGCACCAGCGGGGCCAGCGCGAGCCCGGCCGACGTCGGGTAGCAGCCGGCCGCGGCGACGAGCGTCGCACCGTCGAGGTCGTCCCGGAAGAGCTCGGGCAGGCCGAACACGGCCTCGGACAGCAGCTCGGGCGCGGCATGCTCCTCGCCGTACCACTGCGGGTAGAGGCCCGGGTCCCTCAGCCGGAAGTCGGCGGCCAGGTCGACGATGCAGCCGACCTTCGACCGCAGGCCAGGCACGAACTTCTGGGACTCCCCGTGTGGCAGGGCGCAGAAGACGAGGTCGAGCCCGTCGAAGACGCCCGGGTCGGTGTCCTCGTAGACCAGGCCCGGATAGGCGGCCTGGAGGGACGGCGTGTGCCCGCCGACGGACAGCCCGGCGTGGGAATGGGCGGTGGCCACGCCCACCTCGAACTCCGGATGGGCGCTGAGCAGGCGTAACAGCTCTGCCCCGGTGTAGCCCGATGCCCCGGCAATGCCGACCTTCATCGCATCAGTATACAGATTTCTGCATATTCATGCGGCAGGGGGGATGGTGATCGGCCGGTGCCAATCGGTGGACCGGGCCTCGGCCCGGAACCCGAGGTCGTCGTTGACGGCGATCATGTGGGTGTTCTCCTCGGCGTTCCAGGTGTTGATGCGACGGACTCGGGGGTGCCGCTCGTGCACGGCGGCGAGGTTGGCCAGCTTCAAGGCGAACCCGAGCCCGTGCCCACGGTGCTCACGCAGGACGAGGGTGTCGTGTTGCCAGGAGGACTCGGGCGCGCCGAGCGGGATTGCGATCTCCGTGAAGCCGACGAGACGGCCGCTGTCGTCGTGGCGCGCCGCGGTCGTGACCTTGTCCCGGTTCTGCGCGGTCAGCGAGGCCTCGAGGGCGCGCACGCGGGCCGCGTCCCACACCTGCTCGTCCAGCTCCTGCTCGCCTGCCGGCATGTCGGTCGACATGCGGCGGCCGAGTTCGCACCGGTCGTCGAGATCGTCCTCGGGCCAGTGGTTCCCGAAGGTCACCAGCGTGTAGCCCGCCGGGGTCGCCCTGGGATCTCGCTGTAGGGCGCCGGCCTGCGCCGGCTCGAGCGGCAGGTCGATGCACCGCCGTACCCCGCGCTGTGCGACGGTGAAGCCGAGATGGCGGGCGAACGGCTCCGCGTTGTCCACGAAGCCGGGGCGCTGGGGTATCTCGTCCTCCCCCGCCAACTCGGTGCGGCCGGCGGCCGCGGCGAGGTGCTCGGCCGCCTCGACCAGCGCGGTGCCCACACCGTGGCGCCGGTGCTCCGGGAGCACGCGCACGTCGACGCGGGCGAGGTGGAAGTTCTCGTGCCTGGTGATCTCGAGGCCGACGACGCCGGCGACGAGGCCGTCGCGTCGGGCGACGAGCGGGCGGCGCACGTATGCCCCCTCGCGGTCGAGCGCCATGGCGAGCAGCTCCTGGTACTGCCAGCCGGGCCGCCCCGGCCAGCGCTCCTCGTCGATGGCGCTCCACACGGCGAACCAGGCATCGAAGGACGTCGTGTCGCGAGGATCGATCGCCTCGACGTCGATCCCTGTCGTGTCCGGTGTCACCGGCTCGGCGCAGTGAGGTACTTCTGCCAGAAGGCGCCAGTGCTCAGCACCTCGAAGCCCATCATCTCGTTGACGGCGATCATCGGCCTGTTGACCGAGGCATTCCCCGTCTGCACCATGCGCACATCGGGCGCCCGCTCGGCCAGGAGATCGAGGTTCGCCAGCTTCACGGCCAGGCCGAGCCGATGGCCGCGGTGGTCGGGGTGGACCACTGTTATCTGCTGCCACGCCTCGCCCGGCGAGGCCTTCGAGACCGAGATCTCCGTGCACGCGACCAACCTCCCCGAAGGCACATACTGGGCGACGGCCGCCAGCACCGTCGCTTCACGCGCGGCACAGAGCTCGTCGTTCTCGCGCAATCGCTCGGCATCCCAGAACTCCGCCTGGCGCTCGCCGTCTCCGGCCGGTTCGTCGGTGGACATCACCCGCAACAGCGCGCAGTGATCGTCGAGGAACTCCTCAGGCCAGGGCGCGACGAACGCCAGCGTCCTGTAGTCACCGGCGTCGGGCGCGTGCGCCACGATCGCACGGAGCTCGTCGCGCCGGACCGGATCGAAGGGCAGCCGGAGCCGGCGCAGGTTGCCGGTCAACGTCCGCTCGAAACCCGTGCTCCGGGCGAACGGCGTCGACGCGTCCTGGACGACGGGCGCCACGGGCACGTCGACGATGGTGTTCAGCGTGCGGCGGCCATCGGTCGTGGCACGCTCGCCCATCTTCTCGACGATCGCGGTGCCGACGCCGCGGCGACGTTGCTCCGGGTGCACGGCGACGATTATTTCCGTCGAGTGCGGGTTCTCGAGCTTGGGGAACTCCATCAGGGCGACGCCGAGTACCGGGCCACCCGACTCGGCGGCGGCCAACAACTCCCAGCGCCGGCTCTTGCCCTCGAAACGAGCGAAGGCGCGCAGGTCGACGACCGAGTATCCGCTCATGTCGGGCCACATGTCCCGGTCCGACGCCTCGAGGACGCCGGCGTATTCGGCCAGCGCGTCCTCGTCGTAGGGATCGATCAGGCGCACCTCCACCCGGCCACCTTGCCACGGTCGCGAA
>DATAYX010000216.1:0-1722 GCA_036272355.1 Acidimicrobiales bacterium | reverse complement strand
GTCTCGTAGCCGATGCCGCTGTTCGCACCGGTCACGAGCGCCACCCGGCCGGTGAGGTCGCCGACGTCGGCCGCGCTCCACGTGGCGCTGTTCGTGACCTCGCTCCCAGGGATCCGTTGCATGCCCCGATCATGCCCCGCGCCGCGGCAGGCGTCGGCCGCCCCCGGCCCGGCCCCCCGGATTCAAGCGTTGCCGATATGGTCCGCGGGCACGGTGCCGAGCTTGCCGGCCTCGAAGTCCTCGAAGGCCTGGATGATCTCGGCCCGGGTGTTCATCACGAAGGGTCCGTGCGCGTAGACGGGCTCGCCGATCGGCTGGCCGCCCAGGATGAGGACGTCGAGCGCGGGGTGCCGCGATTCCTGTTCGGCGTCGGCCCGCACGACGATGGCCTCACCGGGACCGTGCACGGCCAGCTGTCCAGTGTGGATGGGACGACCCTCCGTCCCGACTGCGCCACGGCCCGCAAGCACGTAGACGAGGGCGTTGAACTCGCTGGGCCACGGGAGCACGAGCTCGGCCCCGGGCTCGACGGTGGCGTGGACCAGCGAGATCGGCGTGTGCGTGGACCCGGGGCCGCGGTGACCCGCGACGTCACCGGCGATGACCCGGATGAGCGTGCCGCCGTCGGGGGTGGTGAGCAGCAGAACGTGGTCGCCCTCGATGCCCTGATAGCGCGGGTCGAGCCACTTGTCGGAGGCCGGCAGGTTGACCCAGAGCTGGATGCCGTGGAACAGGCCGCCGGTCGCGATGAGCTGGTCGGGCGGGCGCTCGATGTGCAGGATGCCCGAGCCCGCCGTCATCCACTGCGTCGAACCGTTGGCGATCAGGCCGCCCCCGCCGATGGAGTCCTGATGTTGGAAGGTGCCGTCGATCATGTAGGTCACGGTCTCGAAGCCGCGGTGCGGATGCCAGGCCGTGCCCTTGGGCTCGCCCGGGGCGTACTCGACCTCGCCCATCTGGTCCATATGGATGAACGGGTCGAGCTCGGCGAGGGGGACGCCGGCAAAGGCGCGCCGTACCGGGAAGCCCTCACCTTCGAACCCGGCAGGGGCGTCGGTGACCGTCTTCACGGGCCTGATCGCCGAGCGGTCGGCTGGCGGCGTGATGCGGGGGAGCACCAGAGTGTCGGGAACGGTCACTGCGGGCATGGCGAACTCACTTCCTCTTCGGCGCCGGTATCAGTGGCCCGAGGGCATGTCCGGCGAACACATATGAAACCCGCTAGGACGGTGTTCTGTTCCACCGGGGCGGTAGTCCGGCCTCCAATCAGTCTGCGTCGAGGCGAGCGACCTGGTCAGGCGTGAGTTCGATGGCGGCTGCGGCGGCGGACGAAATGGCGGTCTCGGGGCGGCTGCTACCGGGGATCGGGATGACCCGAGAGCCCTTGGCGAGCATCCAGGCCAGCGTCACCTGCTGGGGGCTGGCACCGACCTCCTTGGCTACCGCGGCGAAGGCGGGATGGGTGCGCTCGATGTCGTCGGCGCGGCCGATGCCGCCCATCGGGCTCCAGGGGATGAATACGATGCCGAGCTTCTCGCAGTGAGCGAGCTCGCCCTCCGAGGAACGGAAGCGCGGCGAGAACTGGTTCTGCACGCTCGCGAGCCGACCGCCGAGCACCTGCTGCGCCTCGTCGATCTGGACGACGGAGGCGTTGGAGACGCCGGCCATGCGGATCTTGCCCTCGTCGAGCAGGTCGGCCAGCGCGCCGACGGACTCGGCCCA
>DATAYX010000215.1:0-1810 GCA_036272355.1 Acidimicrobiales bacterium | reverse complement strand
CCTGAAATCGCGCTGTAGTGCACGAATACATCGGGACCCCCACCGTCTTGGGTGATGAAGCCGAAGCCCTTCTCACCGTTAAACCACTTCACGGAACCAGTTGCCATTGAAAATCCACTCCTCTCCTGGCCAGATTTGGCCCGGTTCAACGGGGGCCATGGCCGGTAGCTCTTGCGAGCCAGAGGGATTTCCAAAGCATTGCTGGTGGTGCCCTCGGGAGAGAACCATAGCGCGGCCTTCAGAGCACGCGCCGTGATTTCGTGGGAACACCCGATGGGGTCACACGTTGTTCACACGCCCATTCGTGCCTATCGTTGGGCCACTCGTTCTCCCCGAACGAAAGGGGCATATCCATGGCGACCCTCACGAATCCGTACCTGCAGGGGAACTACGCCCCGGTGCACGAGGAGCTGACGGCCACGGCATTGAGCGTGTCGGGCTCCGTTCCCGAGGAGCTGTGCGGGCGGTACCTGCGCAACGGCCCCAACCCGGTCACGACCCCCGATCCGGCGGCGTACCACTGGTTCACCGGAGACGGCATGGTGCACGGGATCCGGCTGCGGGACGGCCGCGCCGAGTGGTACCGCAACCGCTGGGTGCGTGCGCCCGTGGTCGCGGCGGCACTGGGTGAAGAGCCCAAACCGGGCCCGGTGCACGCCGACATGGACTTCGCCGCGAACACCAACGTCATCGGCCACGCCGGCCGCACGTTCGCCATCGTCGAGTCCGGCTCGTTGCCCTACGAGCTGACCGATGAGCTCGAGACCATCGGGCCCTCCGACTTCGACGGCACGCTGGCCGGCGGCTACACCGCCCACCCCAAGCGTGACCCACAGAGCGGCGAGCTCTTCGCGGTGTCGTACTTCTGGGGTTGGGGCAACGACGTGGACGTGAGCATCGTCGACACGTCCGCCCGCGTGCGCTCGTCACGCCGGGTGACGCTGGGGGGCTCGGTCAGCCTGCACGACTGCGCCATCACCGAACGCTCCGTCGTGCTGCTCGACCTTCCGGTCATCTTCAGCATGGAGGCCGTCGCCGAGGGCGCCAGCTTTCCCTATCGCTGGCAGGACGGCTACCACTCCAGGGTCGGTCTGCTGCCGCGCGAGGGTGACTCGACCGAGGTCGTCTGGCACGACATCGAACCCTGTTACGTGTTCCACGTCATGAACGCCTACGACGAGCCGGACGGAAGCGGGGTCGTGCTCGATGTGGTGCGCCATCCCTCGATGTTCCGCACGCACTTGCTCGGGCCGAGCGAGGGTGCGCCGACGCTCGAGCGCTGGCACCTCGACGGCAGAGGTGGCGCCGTGAAGGAAGAGCGACTCGACGACCACGGGCAGGAGTTCCCCCGCGTCGACGAGCGGGTCGTGGGCCGGCCCCACCGCTACGGCTACGCCGTGGCCGTCGGCACGACCGACGACATCTTGGGGACCGAGTCGGTGCTCGTGTGCCACGACTTCGAGCGCGGCAGCGCCGTCGAACGGTCCTTCGGCCGCGGTGCGGGCGTGGGCGAGGCCGTCTTCGTCCCGCGGGCCGGCGACGCCGCCGAGGACGACGGCTGGCTGCTCACCCTCGCCTACGCGCCGGACAAGGACACCTCGTCCCTCTTCGTCCTCAACGCCGCGGACCCGGCCGGCGAGCCGCAGGCGGTGATCGAGCTCCCCCAGCGGGTCCCGGTGGGGTTCCACGGCAACTGGGTGCCCGATCAGGCCTGACCGCCGAGTCAGATTGGTATTCGCGCCCCCGGGGTAGGATTTCGCGGTGATCGTCTGGCAATGGGTCCAGCAGCACCGGGTGCTGTCGGTCCTGA
>DATAYX010000214.1:0-2565 GCA_036272355.1 Acidimicrobiales bacterium | reverse complement strand
CCCGACGCGTTCGTGCGCGAGCTCGCCCGCGTCTTGCGCCCCGGCGGCATCTTCATCGGCCGCACGGTGAGCCGCCGCTCCGTGCTCTCGCTGACCGCCCGCATCGTGCCCAACGAGCGCCACGCCGGGGCAGTGAGCCGCCTCCAGCCGGGCCGCGCCGCGCAGGACGTCTTCCCCACCGCTTACAAGATGAACACCCGCAAAGACCTGGCCCGGGTCCTCGACGCCGACTTCGACTGGGCCCTCGCCCACCGGACGGGGCTCGAGCAGTACTGCAAGCCGTGGCCCAGCCTCCGCCGCGCCGTCGCCGTCGTCGAGCGGCACGTGCCGACGAGCATGCAGATGGGTCTCGTCGTCTTCGCGCGCCGCAAGGCCTGACCTCCCGCCCGCGACGCCGAATCAGCAAGCCGAGCGCATGATGCGAGCTCGCCGCTGAGTCCACGATGAGAGTTCGGTTGCAACCGGGTTGCCCCTCCGAAATCGTCAATTCCGGGACAAGTATTGCTCCCTCGCCGAGTTTCCCGTCGCAGAGGTGCCTGGCCGGGCACCGGCGCGACGCAGCGAGATGGGAGGGGACGGGACGGTGCAATCCAGACGTCGGCGCCCCGCCGCGCTCGCCACCGCCGGCTTCCTGTTCATGGTCGGCACGACCACGGTGTTCGGCTTTCCGCTGGCGGGATCCACCGCCGCGGCCGGAGCGGCCACGGGCAGCAGCACGTGCGCCGGGGCGACGCCACCTGTCGCAGCACCAACCGGACCGTGGACGTGCACCTTCGACGACGAGTTCAACGCGAGTTCGCTCGACACAACCAAGTGGCAGGCGATGACGACCGCCGGCAGCGGCTATCGGACTGGTCCCTTCGGCTCGTACGTCTGCTACGTGAACGACCCGAGGACGATCGCAGAAGCAGGCGGCTACCTGAACCTCTCAGTGGTGTCGAACGGGAAGTCGGTGGGATGCCACAACTTCTCTACGAAGTACTTGGGCGGCATGGTCTACTCGAGCGGGCTCTTCGACCAGGAGTTCGGCTACTTCGAGGTCAGGGCAGCCATGCCCGCGCAGACGACCCCCGGGGTGCAAGAGACACTGTGGCTCTTTCCCGAGGACCAGAAGCTGTACGGCAGGTGGCCCGACAGCGGTGAGATCGATTTCGGGGAGTTCTACTCGGAATACCCGAACAACGACATCCCCATCGTGCACTATCCGGGCTCCAAGAACGACCCGAATGCGACGAACAACTACTGCACGCAGACGGGTGTGACCACGGCCGGACAGTTCAACACCTACGCCGTGATGTGGACGCCGAGCACGATCACGGCCTACTTCAACGGCGTGCCCTGCTTCACCGACAACTACTGGCATTACGTGAAATGGCCCGACAAGGCGCCGGAGCCCTTCACGCAGCCGTTCTTCTTGAATCTGACCCAGGCCCTGGGAAACGGCTCGGGCAACACCTTCAAGGCTTCGACCACTTCGTTGCCCGCCACGACGAAGGTCGATTGGGTCCGCGTCTGGCAGTACTCGTGAACCGCCCGTAGAGACAGCACCGGCCCAGGGGCGCACCGGCGTGGCCCAACCGGACGCGGCCCCGCCCGACGAGTGCGCCCCCTCCGCCGCTCAGCGAGATCGGCTGTTCGGCGCACGGGTACCATTCGACCCGTCCGTCGCAGCGGAGGCAGGGAGCACGGGACAGGGCCGATCCCCGTGGCCCCGTGCCAACAGGAGGCATCGCAAGTGGTCCGACTTTCACCGCGTCTGCGGCCCTTGTGGCCGTACCTCAAGCCGGCATACACGCACGCGACCCGGATGGTCGCGCCCGTGACGACGAAGGCCAGCCAGCTGAGCGGCGGTTACCTGCCGGCCGGCTACGTGGAGACGATGGAGGAGGCGGCCGCCTCTACCGGCGGCCGCTGCGTGACGGTCCGGCGCCCCGAAACACTCACCCGCACGCTCCCGAAGGGCCGGCCGGACCGCTCCGCCGCCTACGTGCCATGGCTCCGCGAGCACGTCCGCCGCGTCGCCGTCGCCGAGCTCCCGCACGGCCGCGTCCTCTCGCCGCACAGCGCTGTCATCACGGCGAACGACGACCTGCTCGTCGAGGTGAGCCTGTATTTCGGGACAAGCCGCGCCCGCGAGCATCCGATCTTCCTGCACCCCTTTCCCGGCATGCCGCTCGAGGTGGGAGGGCGGCTCGGCCTCCTCGCCCTTCAGGGCGACTCGAACTACTACCACTTCATGATTGACGTGCTGCCCCGCCTCGGCGTGCTCGAGCAGTGTCCGGACGTGGTACCGCCGGAGCTCTGGTACGCACCGAAGGCGACGCACTTCCAGCGCGAATTGCTCGAGAGGATGGGTATCGACCTCGACCGGGTCGTCGACAGCTCCGAGACGCGCCATGTCGTGGCCGAGACACTCATCGTTGCGTCACCGCCCGCCATGACCATCATCAATCCGCCCTGGGCGGTCGAGTACCTGCGCCGAAAACTGCGGCCCCCGAACATCCAGCGCGCCGCGGGCCGGGCGATCTATGTCACGCGAGGCGCCGGCATGAACAACCGCCGCGT
>DATAYX010000213.1:0-3725 GCA_036272355.1 Acidimicrobiales bacterium | reverse complement strand
AGTGAGGCCGTTGTGGTCGATGGCGCACTTGAGAAAGGCCGCCTTGACCCCAGTGCCCGCGATGCCTTCGGTGATGTCGCCCACGAACATGTCGATCATCGGATCCGCGTCGCCGAGTCCGATCGCGGCGTGGATCGCTGGATCGCGGTAGTACAAGAAGAACGGAACTTGATCGTAGGTGTAGCAGCCTGTCGCAGGGATGATGTGGAGGTCCGGCACCTGCTCCGCGATCCGCTGGATCCTCGGGATGTACCGACCCAGACCGATGACGGTGGGATCGGCGATCGACCGGATTCCCTGGGCGGTCAATGCCTTGAGCTTGTCGACTGCATCCGCGACACGCTCGTCTTCGCTGCCCCATTCGGCGGGGTAGTTCTGCTGTGCGTCGGCGTCGAGGACGAAGACGTGTTCGTGCATGTACGTCCGACCCAGGTCAGCGGTGTCGACTGGGCCACGAATCGTCTGAACGGTTGCCACTCCCCACTCCTTCCAACGGATTCCACGACCTTATTCGTCAACTCGGGACAATCCCGGGAGCAGGCCACTACGTTGAACAGCCGTGGGACACGGCCGGCGCTTCGGACGGAGGACTCTTCTCGGCGGCGCCGCCGTGGCGGGCGCTGCGGCGGGCTTGGGCCCACCGGGCTGGGGCGGGGCCATCGAGCGTCGTCTCGCCACCGCATCGCGGTTACCGGACAGCCTTCCCCACCCGCATGTCCCGCCCGGCACCGACATGCTGCCCATCGTCGAACACGTGGTCATCCTCATGATGGAGAACCACTCATTCGACGACCACTTCGGACACCTCGGCCGCGGCGACGGCCTCAAGGTCGCCAGTAATGGAGCCCCCCTCGACTACAACCCTGCACCTGACGGCGGGTACATCCTGTCGTATCCCATGCCGAACACCGCAGTGCCGGTGGATTCGAAGATCGGCCAGAACTGGAATACGTCCCATCTGGCCTGGGACCACGGCACCAACATGGGCTTTGCGCGCAACTGCGGACCGGCGTCAATGGGACACTTCACCGGCGCCCAGCTTCCGTTCTACTACTCGCTGGCGTCCCACTTTCCGATCGGCGACCGCTATTTCGCCTCGGTCATGGGGCAGACGTATCCGAACCGTCGCTTCCTAATTGCCGCGACCGCCCTTGGCAACATAGCGACGAACGGTACCGGCATCTCGTCCATGGACGCGCCCAACGGGACGATCTTCGACCGTCTCGACTCGTACAAGATCAGCTGGAAGGACTACTACCCCGACCTGCCGACGGCTGCCTTGTTCCTGCCCGAATACACCAACAACCTCCACGACGGCAGGATGGCTCCGATCAACGACTTCCTCTCCGATGCGGCCGCCGGGACACTGCCCCAGTTCTCTCTCGTCGATCCCTACACCAAGTACTCCGAAGAGGACGGCGACATCTCCATCGGCGAGGCGTACGCCGCACGCATCATCAACGCTGTGTTGCATTCGCCGAAATGGCCGCACACGGTGATGTTCCTCGTGTACGACGAGCATGGCGGCTGGTACGACCACGTGCCGCCGCAGCGGGTCGTGCCGCCGGACAACGTTCCGCCCGAGATCACGGTCCCACCTGATCAGCCCGGTGCCTACGACTACACCGGCTTCCGCGTCCCCTTCGTCGCGATCTCACCGTTCGCAAAACGCGACTTCGTGTCCCACGTCGTACACGAACACACGAGCATCTTGAAGTTCGTCGAGACGAAGTGGAACCTGCCCGCAATGACCTATCGAGACGCCAACGCGGGAGCAATGCTCGAGTTCTTCGACTTTTCGGGTCGGCCGCCGTTCGAACATCCGCCCAAGCTGGCCGCCCCGCTCAACCCCTTCGAAGGGCCGCTGCCGGCGAGCTCAGGCTCTCCCGGGTTCCATCCGATCGCGACGCCAGTGGATGCGGCCAGCCTGCCGCCGGCGAAGTACCAGGTGCAGCATCCACCCCGCCGGTAAAAGCCCGGCGGAAGGGCCCGGCCGTCTTGACCAAAAGAATATTCACGTCGTAGTCTGACACGAACTTCTCCGGCCGCGGACGGCCCTCGGGAGGCAGCGTGAGCGACGACGTCTACTACGACATGTACAGCGTCGAGATCAACGCTGACCCGTATCCCGTCTACCGACGGCTGCGCGAGGAAGCGCCGCTCTACTACAACGACACGCACGACTTCTGGGCGGTCAGTCGGTACGAGGACGTCGAGAAGGGGTTCCTCGATGCGCAGACGTACATCTCGGGCAAGGGTGCCATTCTCGAGGTCATCAAGGCGGACATCGAGATCCCGCCCGGCGTGATCATTTTCGAGGACCCGCCGACGCACACCATTCACCGCCGGCTGTTGTCGCGCGCGTTCGCGCCGCGGCGCGTCGCGGAACTCGAGCCCAAGATCCGCGAGTTCTGCGCCCACGCCCTCGATCCTCTCGTGGGGTCTGGCGGCTTCGACTTCATCGCCGACTTCGGCGCGCAGATGCCACTGCGCGTCATCAGCATGCTCCTCGGCATCCCCGAGAGCGACCAGGAAGCCGTGCGCGACCACGCAAACAACAGCCTCCGCACCGAAGAGGGCAAGCCGATGGAGGTCACGCGGAACGTCGTGACCGGCGAGTTGTTCGCCGAGTACATCGACTGGCGCGTCGACCACCCCTCCGACGACATCATGACCGAGCTCCTCAATGTCGAGTTCACCGACGAGACCGGCACGGTGCGGAAACTCAGCCGGGGCGAGCTCCTGACGTATCTCGAGGTCCTGGCTGGCGCCGGGAACGAGACGACCACCCGTCTGATCGGTTGGACCGCCAAGGTATTGGCCGAGCACGCTGACCAGCGCGCTGACCTGGTGCAGGGCCCGTCGTTGGTGCCGAATGCGATCGAGGAGATCTTGCGCTTCGAAGGGCCGGCACCGCACGTCGGCCGGTGCGTCGCCAAGGAGGATCTCGTCGTGCGAGACACGAAGATCCCGGCTGGGAGCGTGATGGTCTTCTTGGTGGGATCCGCCAACCGGGACGACCGGCGCTTCCCAGACGGCGACAGCTTCAACATCCATCGCGAGGTCACGCGGCACCTGACGTTCGGTAACGGCATCCACCTCTGCATGGGCGCCGCGTTGGCACGCATGGAGGGGCGCATCGCGTTGGAGGAGTTGCTCGTGCGCTTCCCCGAGTGGGACATCGACTACGAGAGGGCCAAGTTGTCCCCCACGTCGACCGTGCGTGGCTGGGAGACGTTGCCGGCGCTCATCGGGTAACCGCGGACGGACCTGGTCTGACGATGGCGACACCGAAGACATCGACGACACGCCGCTACGAGAGCCCGGTGCGGCGCCAGCAGGCGCTCGAGACGCGCGAGCGGATCATCGAGGCGGGATGCAAGGTTCTCCGGCGCTCCGGTATCCGTGACTGGGGTGAATTGACGATCCGTGGCATCGCTGAGCAGGCAGGGGTGAACGAGCGCACGGTGTACCGCTACTTCAGGAACGAGCGGGGCTTGCGGGACGCAGTCATGAACCGGCTGGAGGAGAAGGCGGGCATCGAGCTGGAGGGCATGCGGCTCGATGACGTCGCAGGTTTCGCCGCTCGCATCTTCACCCACGTGTCCGCCTATCCGGGGCGACCGAAGCCGCCGTTGGATCCGACACTCAGCGACGCGAGCGTGCGTCAGAAGCACGCTTTGTTGGCGGCACTGGCCGAGAGCACGTCGGGATGGACCGACGCG
>DATAYX010000212.1:0-1642 GCA_036272355.1 Acidimicrobiales bacterium | reverse complement strand
TGGCCGCGATCAAGGACGACCTCAAGACCGTCGAGACGATCATCGTGGCGGGGGAGGGGGACACCTCCGCGCTGGGCGACACCCTCTCCTACGAGCGCATCGTCGCCGCCGAGGAGTCCGGCTTCGAGTGGCCCACGCTCGACGAGCGTTCGGCGGCGGCCATGTGTTACACGAGCGGCACCACCGGCAACCCCAAGGGTGTCGTGTACTCGCATCGCTCGACCTGGCTGCACACCATGGCCCTCCAGTCGGCCTCGTCCATCGGGGTCACCGAGAAGGACCGGGTCCTCATCATCGTGCCGATGTTCCACGCCAACGCCTGGGGCACGCCCTACGGCGCGTGGCTGGCCGGCGCCGACATGGTCATGCCCCAGATGTTCCTCATGGGGGAGCAGCTCGCGAACGTGATCAACGAGCACCGTCCGACCTACGCCTGCGGGGTGCCGACGATCTGGAACGGGCTGCTCGCGCTCGACACCAAGATCGACTTCTCGTCCATGCGCGGCATCACGGCCGGCGGCGCCGCCGTCCCGCAGTCGCTGATCGAGGCGTTCGAACAGCGCTTCGGCGTGACGATCGTCCAGGGCTGGGGGATGACCGAGACCAGCCCGTTGGCCGCCCTGGCGCTGCCGCCGGCGCGCAAGACCGACGGGCACGACGACATGTACTACAAGGTAAAGGCCGGCCGCGTCGTCGCCGGCTGCGACGTGCGGGTAGTCGCCGAGGACGGCACGGTGCTGCCGAACGACGGCCAGGCCATCGGTGAGTTCGAGATACGCGGGCCGTGGATCACGGCCGCCTACTACAAGGACGAGGACCCCGCGAAGTTCCACGACGGGTGGCTCAAGACCGGTGACGTGGGCACGCTCGACCGGCAGGGGTACATGACGATTTCCGACCGCACGAAGGACGTCATCAAGTCCGGCGGCGAGTGGATCTCGTCGGTCGAGCTCGAGAACGCGGTGATGGCCCATCCCGACGTGTTCGAGGCCGCCGTCATCGCCGTCCCGGACCCCAAGTGGTCGGAACGGCCGCTCGTCGCCGTGGTGCCGAACCCCGGCCGCAGCCCGGCACCTGCCGACCTGGTCGAATTCCTGAGCACGCGCGTGGCGCGCTGGTGGTTGCCCGACCAGTGGACCTTCATCACCGAAGTGCCCAAGACGAGTGTGGGCAAGTTCGACAAGAAGGTCATGCGCGCCGCCTACGCCGACGGTGAGTA
Organism: Acidimicrobiales bacterium; assembly: GCA_036272355.1. Lineage (GTDB taxonomy): Bacteria > Actinomycetota > Acidimicrobiia > Acidimicrobiales > RAAP-2 > Bog-473. Next base: position 423 of record DATAYX010000212.1, on the reverse strand, counting down.
CGAGGTGCAGAGCACGCCGCTGCCCAAGTGAGCAGGCCCAGCGAGGCGGTCGAGCGTATGGCCGAACGGCTCGGGGGGATGCTCGAGGAGCTCGGTGACATGGCCATGGACGCGTTGAGTCGGGCCACGGCGGGCGACCCCGACTCCAAGGAGACTGGCGAGGCGCTGGCCGAGGAGCGCCGGATCCTCAAGGCCCGGCGGGCCCTCGAACGCTCCGTTGCGGCACTGCTCGAGGGTTCGGACTCCCGGCGCGAGCCACCCGACGACGGCGCCTGAACCGGCGACGTCCGCCGTGCGCCTCTTCGTGGCCGTCTGGCCCGACGACGAGACGCGCCTTCGCCTGGCGGGTCTCGAGCTCGAGCTCGGGCGCACCAAGGGACTGCGCTTCGTCGGCCCGGAACGCTGGCATGTGACGCTGCGCTT
>DATAYX010000211.1:0-2399 GCA_036272355.1 Acidimicrobiales bacterium | reverse complement strand
CGGCTGCGGGGATAGCCGCCGCCGCATTCTGGTCGCCAACTCGGACGGCCTGCTGGCCGAGGACGACCAGGTGCGCACCCGTTTCAACGTCATGTGCGTGGCCAACGGCGACACGGGCCTGCAGACGGGCTACGAGTCGCTCGCCCGCACCGAGGGTTTCGAGATCTTCGACCGCCACGCCGTCGAGGACATAGCGCACGCCGCCGCCACCCGGGCCCTCACCAAGCTCTCCGCCCGCCCCGCGCCCTCGGGCGAGGTCCCGATCGTCCTCGCCGGCGGCAGCGGCGGCATCCTGTTCCACGAGGCGTGCGGCCACGGGCTCGAAGCGGACCACGTCGTCAAGGACGCGTCCGTCTACAGGGGCCAGGTCGGCCAGCTCGTCGCCAGTCCCCTCGTCACGCTGGTCGACGACGGCACCGTGCTCGGCGAGTGGGGCAACTTCGCCGTCGACGACGAGGGCAACGCCCCGGCCAGAAACGTCCTCATCGAGAACGGGGTCCTCACCGACTACATGTGGGACTGGTTGCGAGCGCGCAAGGAAGGCCGCAAGTCCTCCGGCAACGGTCGCCGTCAGAGTTATCAACACCTGCCCATGGTCCGCATGACCAACACGTATCTTCTCGCCGGAAGCGAAGACGCCGACGAGATCATCGCTCAGACCCCCACCGGCGTCTACGTCAAGAAGCTGGGCGGCGGCCAGGTCAACACGGCGACGGGCGACTTCGTGTTCGGCACGACCGAGGCGTACCTGATCGAGAACGGGCGCATCACCGAACCCCTGCGCGACGCCAACCTCATCGGCAACGGCCCCGAAGTCCTGCGCCGCATCGACGCCGTCGCCACCGACTTCGACATGACGCCGGGCACCTGCGGCAAGGACGGCCAGGCGGTGCCGGTCGGCTGCGGCCAGGCCACGCTGCGCATCACGGGCATCACGCTCGGCGGCACGTCGTGAGCGACGCCGGCACCGACCTCATGGCCCTCGCGACCTCAGTCGTGGACCAGGCCAAGCCGGGCGAAGGCCTCGAAGTCTACGTGGCCCGGGGTACCGACACCGAGGTCCGCGCCTACGAGGGCGAGGTCGAGTCCCTGACGTCCGCCGACTCGTCGGGTGTCGGCATCCGCGTCCTCCTCGACTCCGACGGGCCCGACGCGGAAGCCGTCGGCAGTCGGGTCGGCTTTGCCTGGGCCGGCTCGCTCGATCCCGACGTGATCGCCGCCACTCTCACCGACGCCCGGGACAACGCCCGCTTCGCCACGCCCGACCCCGACGTGGTCTTCGCCCAGCCCGACGGCGTCGATGCCATCGAGCTCGACCTCTGGGACGACGGCGTCGCCTCCACGCCGATGGAGAAGAAGGTCGAGCTGGCCGTGCAACTCGAGCGGGCCACCCGCGCCGCCGATCCCCGAGTGCGACAGGTCTCCTCGGCCGACTACTCGGACAGTCGGACCGAGGTGGCGCTCGCCTCGACCACCGGCATCTCGTCGTACCGGAGGCGAACGACGTCCTTCCTCTCCGTCGACGCCATCGCCGGCGAGGGATCCGACACGCAGACGGGCAGCGGCTTCAGCGTCGGACGCGGGCCGGGTGAGCTCGTCCCCGACGAGGCGATGGACGACGCTGTCCTCCGCGCCACCCGCATGCTGGGGTCGCAGAAGGCACAGTCGACTCGCTGCACCGTCGTGTTCGACCCCCGCGTCACCTCGACGCTGCTCGCCATCGTCGCGTCGGCGCTGTCGGGTGAGGCCGTCGTGAAAGGACGCTCCTTGTTCGCCGGCCGCATCGGCGAGTCCGTGGCCGGCGCCTCCGTCACGCTCGTCGACGACCCGACCGACACCCGTGCTTTCGGGGCGGCGTCCCACGACGGCGAGGGACTTGCCTGCCGGCGCAACGTCCTGATCTCCGACGGTGTGCTCCGGATGTTCGTCTACGACACGGTGTCTGCCCGCCGGGCCGGCACGTCCTCCACGGGTTCCGCCGTCCGCGGTGGCTTCGCCGGCACGCCTGGCGCAGGTTGCCGCGCGCTCGTGCTCACGCCCGGGGACTTGGGGGCCGAGCAGATCCTCGCGGCGGTGGACAACGGCCTCTACGTCCAGTCCGTCAGTGGCGTGAACTCCGGCGTGAACCCGGTGAGCGGCGACTTCTCGGTCGGGGCCGAGGGCCTGATGATCAGAGGAGGCGCCTTCGCCGAGCCGGTGCGCGAGATCACCGTCGCCTCGACACTCCAGCGCATGCTGCAGTCGATAGCGGCCATCGGCGCCGACCTGCGTTGGCTGCCGGGGTCAGCGGCGGGTCAAACCCTGGCGATCGCCGACATGCAGCTCAGCGGCGAGTGAACTGATCAGCTGGCGGCTGCCGCCGCCGGCTTGGAGTCCTTGCCCCCGCTGCTCCCGCCGCC
>DATAYX010000210.1:0-6508 GCA_036272355.1 Acidimicrobiales bacterium | reverse complement strand
TGGAGTACGCGCTGCTTGTGGGTCTGATTGCCGTCGTCGCCGTTGTTGCGATCGCTGCGCTGGGCGGAGGCATCTCCGGCCTGTTCAGCAACGCCAACACCTGCGTCGGTGGACTCAACTCCACCAGCTGCTAGCGGAAGTGGCGGTACACCGCCGCAAGCTACACAGAACGACGAGGCTGCTTCATTGAGGTAGCCCTGTTGCCGGGGGGCAACTTGGAGGGCTGGAGCGATATCGTTCCAGCCCTCCGTCGCGTCTCGGGGTAGGGGCTCGAGGACCTGCGGGAGATACTCGGGATCGATCGGGTAGCGGCCGGCGCGCCGAAACTACCTATGAGGCGCTTCTCGAGAGTGCGGCATGCTTCTCGGAGAGCGGCTTCGCCGCCACCTCGCGCGACGCGGTGGCCAAGCAGGCAGGCCCGGGTGAAAGGACGCGATCTACCACCACTTCGCCCCCATGCGAGACCTCTTCCTCGCAGTCATGGAGCGCTGGTGGAGATCAACGCCCGGACCATCGATGAGGCTGCGACTGCCGTCTCCGACCCCTGGAGTGCCATCGTGGCGGCGTTCGACGCCTTCCTCGGGACGATCGCGGACCCGTCTGCCAGTGGCTTTGCTTCGTCAGCGCCGGCGTCCCTCGGGCTCGAGGACTGCTGGGCCTGGAGGGAGGGCACGGAGATCGACCTCATCCGACGCCAGTTGGACCGGGTCGCCCAGGCAGGCGCACTGCTGGTCGAGGAGGTCGACATGCTGGCCCGCGTGCTGTTCGGGTGGTCGCCGGGCGGGGTCCTGGCCATGGACCGGGCCGCCGACCCCAAGGGGGGAGCGGGAGCAGTTCCGCACGGTGATGCTCCAGGTCATGCACGGAATGGTGCAGATGGACGCATTCAAGGCACCATGGAGTGACGGCGCCGCCTGGACGATTTCATCGTCGGTTCACATAACCGATACGGCGAGGAAATAGGGTCCGGCGACACTGGGTCCGACCCCCGGTCCGGTGCAGCGCGTCGTGGCGGGGTCAGCAGGAAACGAAAGGGCACTACAGGAGAGTTATGAGCTACCAGGCCGAGTACATCTGGATCGACGGGACGGAGCCGAGCCCGCTGCTCCGGAGCAAGACCAAGATCGTCGCCGACAAGAAGGAGCCCCCGATCTGGGGTTTCGACGGGTCGAGCACGAACCAGGCCGAGGGCAGCGACTCGGACTGCGTGCTCCAGCCCGTTTTCTCGTGCCAGGACCCGCTGCGCGGCGGCGACAACAAACTCGTCCTGTGCGAGGTGCTCCACACCGACATGTCACCGCACCCCACCAACACACGGCGGGCGTGCGTCGAGGCGGCGGAGAAGTATGCCTCGTTCGAGCCGTGGTTCGGCATCGAGCAGGAGTACACCTTCTTCCAGTACGGACGTCCGCTCGGTTGGCCCGAGGCGGGATTCCCCGCGCCACAGGGCCCCTACTACTGCGGTGTCGGCGGCGACAAGATGCCGGGGCGTGAGATCGTCGAGCGTCACACGCAGGCATGCCTCGACGCCGGACTGGCGATCGAGGGGACGAACGCCGAGGTGATGATGGGGCAGTGGGAGTTCCAGATCGGGATCTTGCCGCCGCCGGTCATCGCCGACCAGCTGTGGGTGGCCCGTTGGCTCCTCTTCCGTATCGCAGAGGACTTCGGCACCTATGCAACCTTGGAGCCGAAGCCGATCCTCGGTGACTGGAACGGCGCCGGCGCCCACACGAACTTCTCCATCAAGGCCATGCGCGAAGAGGGAGGCTGGGAGGCGATCATCGCGGGTTGCGAGGCGCTCGGCAAGCGCGTCGACGAGCACGTCTCGAACTACGGCATCGGTATCGAGACCCGGTTGACCGGGGCGCACGAGACCGCCCACTACACCAAGTTCTCCTACGGCACGTCGGACCGCGGCGCTTCCGTCCGTATTCCATGGCAGACGGCCAAGGAGAAGAAGGGCTGGATCGAGGACCGCAGGCCCAACGCCAACATGGATCCCTACGTGGTGAGCCGGCTGTTGGTCGAGACCGTGTGCGGGGACGCCGCCGGCGACTGACGCCTGGCTGTTCGGTTGCGCAGCGCGCCGCCGGTTCGGGACACAGCGCCCGGGCCGGCGGCGCTCTTGTTTCTGCCGTCGAGGTCCGGCGGGCAGGTCTTCCGCAACGTCGATCGAACACGTGAACACGTGTGTGACTCGCTGTGCTCGCATCTCGAGTTTCTCTGATTGCTGTAGGGGTAAGTCCGAGGCAAGCAATCAGAGGAGATCACCACCATGAGTGAGAACAAGGACAGCGGCCCGGAGGCCGGCGTGCGGGGTGTCGTCGAGGACGCCAAGGGCAAGGTGAAGGAAGCTGCCGGCGCGGTGACGGGCAAAGACGAACTACGCCGCGAAGGAAGGGCCCAGCAGGACAAGGCCGAAGCCGAGCGCGACGTTGCCGCGAAAGAAGCCCAGGCTGAGAAGGCACGCGCCGAGGCCGAAGCGCACGAGGCTGAGCAGCGCGCGCATCAGAACCAGAACTGATCCTTCCGCGGAAGGTGACCGGCGGGCGCCTGCGATGCGCCACGTCCGGGGGCCAGATGGGCCGGATTTGCCCGATTTGAGAGCCTGGGCGGAGGCTCAGTCCTCGTCGGCCTGGTCGCTCGGCGCGTGCGACGCCATCGCCGCCTCGCCGGGTCGGGCCAGGGGGCCGAACGCCAGCGCCGCGGTGTCGCCCTCGATGTAGCGGCTGGTGTCGAGGCCGTCGCCGGCGTCGGCCATCTCGTCCATGCCGATCGGTCCCTCGGGCTTGCCGGCGAGGAACTGCTTGATGATCGGGTTGTCGGTTTCGACCATGTCGGCCTTGCTGGCGAACTTCACGAGGTTCGAGCGGAACAGCACGCCCATGTAGTCGGCCGTGCGCATGACGGACTCGATGTTGTGCGTGATGATGAAGAACGTCGCGCCGGTTTCCTTCTGCGCCGTCACGACCAGCTCGTCGAGGTACGCGACGCGCACCGGGTCGAGGCCTGAGTCGGGCTCGTCGAAGAGCACGATCTCGGGCTCGGTGACCATGGCCCGCGCGAGCCCGGCCCGCTTCTTCATACCGCCGGACACCTCGCCGGGAAGCTTCTTCAGGTGGTCCATGAGGCCGACGAGCTCGGCATTGCGGTGGACGAGCTCTTTGATCTCGGCCTCGTTCTTGCGCGTGTGCTCGCGCAGCGGGAAGGCGATGTTGTCGTAGAGGTTCATGGAGCCGAACAGTGCGCCGTCCTGGAAGAGCACGCCGAACTTCTTGCGCACCTCGTAGAGCCGCTTCTCGCGCAGGCCCACGATCTGGTCGCCGTCGACCCAGATCTCCCCACGCTCGGGCCTGAGCAGGCCCAGGATGTTCTTGAGGAGCACGGACTTCCCGGTACCCGAGGGGCCCAGGATCGAGGTGATCCGTCCCTTCGGCACGTCGAACGTGATGTTCTCGAGCACGGTGTGCGAGCCGAAGGACTTCGTGACCCCACGCAGGGAGATGATCGGTTCTCCCGGGGCGATCCAGGGGGCGACCGCGTCGGTCTGGGCGGTGTCGCTCCTGGAGTCGCCGGCCCGCACGGCTACCTGCTGCTCGGTGTCCATACCAAGAGAACCTATGCCCAGGCTCGGCCTTGCGCGCACGCCCGAGTGGGCGTGCCTGCGTGCAAGCGGGGGTTTCTAGCCGCCGAGCAGGCCGCCGACCGTGTCGTCCAGGCCGCCGGTCAGGCCGCCGACCGTGTCGCCGAGGCCGCCGGTCAGGCCGCTCAAGGGGCTGGTCGTCGTGGTGGTGGACGGGGCGTTCGACGTGCCGCCCGAACCCGAACCGCTGGTTCCGGTGCCGAGCAGGCCACCCAGGCCGCCGAGCGTGTTCGTGAGCCCGTTCACCGTGTTGGTAAGACCGTTGGTTACCCCGTTCACCGTCTGGCCGACGCCGTTGGTCACGCCGCCGACCGTCTGGCCGACCCCGTTGGTCACGCCGCCCACCGTGTTGGTGAGGCCGTTGGTCACACCGTTCACGGAGGTGCCGAGGCCGGAGGTGGTCTGGCTGACGCCGTTGCTGACGCCGCTCGTGCCGCCGCCCAACGCCGAGGAGGCACCGTTGACGACATTCGGGGTCCCACGGCCGGCGCCCGAGCCGCCGGTCGTCGAGGACCCGGTCGTCGAGGAGCCGTTCGATCCACCCGACGCGGACGTGCCCGGCTGCGTGCCGTTTGCACCTGGCGCGGTGGTGGTGCCGAGTGACGTGATGGCCGGCGCGGCCAACGCGGTGCCGGCGCCGGCGGGTGGTGCCGATGACGGACCTGCGAGTGCGTGCGGGACGACGAACGCGGCTGCGACTGCGGCGCCCGTGACGGCGACGGCGCCGACCAAGCCGTCGCGCAGGCCGCCCCCGGTGCTGCCATTGCCCTGTGAGTGCACGCTCGCACTCCGGTGGGCGACGCGGAAGACGGTGCGCTTGACGAGCGCGCCCGTCGCGACGAGGAAGCCGGCCAACGCCTCCTTCGATTCGGAGACGACGGCGAACTCGCGCTTGAGTGCCTGGCGCGCGCGCCAGAGCAGCGTCTCGATCGTCCCGATCTCGACGCCTTCGTGGTCAGCGATCTGTTGGTACGTCCACCCCGAGCCCTCGCGCATGGCTAGCACGTGGCGATGCCGGGTGGACAAGCGGCCGAGCGCTCGGTTCACGAGCTCGCCGTCGACCGCGGCGAGCACGAGCTCCTCGGACGTGTCGCTGCTCACGACGCCGACCGGCTGTTGCGCGGTGAGCTCCAGGTCGTCCGTCGGTGTGCTGCGCGAACGGCGACGCAGCATGTCGGTGCAGATGTTGCCGGCGATGACGGTGAGCCACGGATAGAAGCGCTTGTCCCCGGCGAAACGCGGGAGCGCCTTCCAGGCGCGGGCAAACGCCTCTTGCGCCGCGTCCTCGGCCTCGTGCCGGTCGTTCAGACGGCGGAGACAGAAACGAAGGAGCCGTTCGTAGTAACGGGCGTACAGATTTCCGAACGCCGCCGAGTCGCCGGCCTGGCACCGCTCGACGAGCGCGCGGTCGCGATCCAGATCGACATCGTCACAAAGGCTCGTGAGCTCTTCCTGGCGGAGCGCCACCTATCCCGTCCCTCCCCCTCCACGTTCCTCCCAATGGGAGGTTCGTCACATTATGGCTGCTAATACCTGGATCTCAAATGCCCGCCACCAAAGTTTCATAAACCCGAGTTGGAGGCTTCGACCAGGGTCTTCCAGGGAATGAACCCTCAACAGTCATTTGTACTGGAGAGGAATTGTCAGGCCGTTGATTCAAGGTGGCAGGTCGGGTGCGGGTCGGAGGGGGTCGACGGCGCCGTCCGGCCCGAGGACCGAGCTCACCTGCGAGCCAGCTGAGAGAGCGTTCCTGCCAGGCACGGCGCCCGCAAGATCAGACGCTCTGCTCCGTTTTTCCTACTGGAGAGTAATTGGACGGGGAACAAGCGCCTTAGCAGGCCCGCGTCCCCGGGAGGCCTCGAAAGGGGGGAGACGTTGCCGGATGGGCGTGACATGACTGACGGCACCCCCGAATCGTTCTCGGCCAACCCGACCGCGACCCTGAGCCGGGAGGAGATGGCCCGGCGGCTCGGCACCCCGAGCGGTCGCCCCGAGGGCGCCGCCGTCCTCACCCGACCGAGCCGGCCGCTCTCCGACGACGGCAAGGTGGCCACGGCGGTCCGCGAGACGGGCAATATGTTCGCCACCGCCTTCGAGGCGTTGCGCCAGGCCCCCCTCAAGGGCGTCCCGGTGGCCGAGTTCTTCGACCAGTGCTGGTTCCTGGCCCGCGTCACGACGCTCCCGCTCATCCTCCTCTCGATCCCGTTCGGCATGGTGATCGCGCTCGAGGTCGGCTCCCTCCTCCAGCAGATCGGTGCCCAGTCGCAGCTCGGCGCGGCCATGGTCCTCGCCGTGGTCCGGGAGCAGGCGCCGGTCGCCACCGCGCTGCTCATCGCGGGGGCGGGGGGCTCGGCCATGTGCGCGGACCTCGGCTCGCGCCGCATCCGTGACGAGATCAGCGCCATGGAGGTCATGGGCGTCAACCCGCTGCACCGCCTCGTGCTGCCGCGACTCCTGGCTGCCACCGTCGTCGCCATCCTCCTCGATGCCGTCGTCAGCGTGGCCGGCATCGCCGGCGGTTGGTGGTTCGGCACGCACGCCATCCACATCACCTCGAGCAGCTTCTTCGCCACCTTCGGCGAGCTGAGCCAGCTCGCCGACCTCGGCATCGCCTTGCTCAAGGCGGGGATCTTCGGCTTCATCGCCGCGATGGTCGCCTGTTACAAGGGCCTCTATTGCAAGAGCGGGCCGAAGGGCGTGGGCGACGCCGTGAACCAGGCTGTCGTCGTCACGTTCATCCTCTCGTTCTTCGTGAACTTCCTCTTGACCGTCTTCTACTTCAACTTCATCCCGCAAAAGGGCATCTGATGGCGATCGACACCCCCGCCCGCCCGGAGCCCCCCCAGCAGGAACCACGTCGCG
>DATAYX010000209.1:0-4251 GCA_036272355.1 Acidimicrobiales bacterium | reverse complement strand
CTCGGTGGCGCGTTCGGGTGTGATCGGCCGCTCGAACTCGGCCACGATGGCGGCGGAGTGCCCGGTGAACACCGGCACCCGCACGCAGGTGGCGGTCACGGCGAGGTCCGGTGCACCGAGGATCTTGCGGGCCTCGTTGCGGTATTTCTGCTCCTCGTCGGTCTCGAGCGAGCCGTCGTCGACGATGGTGAACTGCAGCGGGATCACGTTGTGCGCGATGGGCGCCGGGTAGACGCTGCGGGGCGGGAACTCGACGGCGGTGCCGTCATAGGTGAGGTCGGCCGCGTTGTCGACGGTCTTGGCCAGTTGCTCGGCCAGTTCGCGCACCGCCTCGACGCCACCGCCGGAAACGGCCTGGTACGACGAGACCATCAGGCGGGTGAGGCCGGCTTCGTCGTGCAGTGGCTTGAGCACCGGAATGGCGACCATGGTCGTGCAGTTCGGGTTGGCCACGATGCCCTTGGGAATGTCACGCAATGCCTCGGCATTGGCCTCGGGCACGACGAGGGGCACCTCGGGATCGAGCCTCCAGGCCGACGAGTTGTCGATGACGGTGGCGCCGGCGGCGGCGAGCCGTGGGGCGAGCGCGCGGGACACGGCGGCAGGCGCCGAGCACAGTGCGAGGTCGATGCCCGAGAGATCAGCCGTCTCGGCGTCCTCGACGACGACGTCCCGGCCGTCCCACGGCAGGATCGAGCCGGCTGAACGGGCCGACGCGAGATACCGCATGGAGTCGACCGGGAAGTTGCGCTCGGCCAGGATCGAGCGCAGCACGACCCCGACCTGGCCGGTTGCTCCCACGATGGCGATACGCATCGGGCAATTGTAGGAGGCTGCGGGCTGGTCCCCGGTCACACTTCGAGCGGACGCCGCCCTTCGAGGGCCCGGCCGAGCGTCAACTCGTCGGCGTACTCGAGATCGCCGCCCACCGGCAGGCCGCTGGCGAGCCGGGAGACCGTGACGCCGAGCGGCGTGAGCTCACGGGCGACGAGCATGGCCGTCGCCTCGCCCTCGATCGTCGGGTTGGTGCAGACGATGGCCTCCTTGATGACCCCCTGGCGGATGCGGTCGAGGAGCTCTTGGAGGCGGAGCTGCTCGCGGCCGATGCCGTCGAGGGGGCTCAGCGCGCCACCGAGGACGTGATAGCGGCCCTTGAAGCCAGCGCGCTCGACGGCGACGATGTCGCGGGGATCCTCGACCACGCAGATCGTCTCGGGCTCGCGCCGGTCGTCGCTGCACACCGCGCAGAGCTCGCCGCCCTCGGCGACGTTGAAGCAGACGGCGCACAGCGTGGTCCGCTCCTTCACGGCGATGATGGCGTCGGCCAGCCGGCGGGCGTCCTCGGACGGCACCTTCAGGACGTGGAAGGCGATGCGCTGCGCCGACTTCGGGCCGATGCCGGGCAGGCGACCGAGCTCGTCGATGAGAGAGCGGAGAGGGCCGGTGTACATCGTGGGCGGGCGATCCCTTCGTTTTCGTGGTGGAGCGTGCGGTCGCCGTCGCGCCGACGTCTGCGGGTTTCGGGCGGCGACACGAATTCTACGGGCCGGATTCGGCCTTCCCGTGCCTCTAGCCGAGCACCTCGCTGGCTCCGGGGAAGGCGTCGAGGAGCCGGGCATGTGCCTCCGACGCCTGGTCGCTCCCGGCGTTGGGGTCCTCCTCCGCGTAGTCCGCTGGATCCAGGGTCTCGGCCTCGGACTCGCGGTCGGGCACGCCGGTCGTTTGCCGGGACGCTGGACGGGCCGGCGCCTGCGGCGCCGATCCGCTCTCGTCGACCTCCAGGACGATCTTCACAGGAGAGCCGAAGTGCGCGGTCAGCTTCTGTTCGACCGTGGGGACCATCTCGAGACAGCGCTCGCGGTGCGCCGCGTTCGGGAGCGCGAAGTGCGCCCCGTCCTCGTCCACGGAGACGAAGCGTCCTGCGCTGAAGAGGGCCTTGGCGCGTGCCGGCAGACCTTTCAAGATGCCGTCACCCCAGGCCTCGGTGAGCGAGTCGCGGTCGACGGCGCCGCTCGGCGCCGGCTGGTGCGCCGCCGCTGGCTCCTCAGCGACGTCGGCCTCGGGGGCGGGTGCCGCCGGCACGGTCGCTTCCTCCGACGCCGGTGCCGGGGGGGGCGGCGTGCTGGCCGCCTGCTTGCTCCGCCGCACCGCCCCGAGGGACGGGCGCCGACCTACGTCGGCTGGCGGTGCCGGTGCGGCTGGTGCCGACGGGACGGGTGGTGTCTCGGGGGCTGCAGCTGCAGCAGGCGCCGGCGCGGACGGACGCGGAAAAGCCGCCGCTCCCGTGAGCGAGCGCTCCAGCGCGCTGACCCGTTCGACGAGTGCCTCCACACCGGAGTCGAGGTCCGGCCGCACGGCACGCACGAGCGCGATCTCCAACACGACCTGCGCGTCCGGCGCGTCGCGCATGTCGATCAGGGCATGACCGAGGATCTCCATACTGCGGACCACGCGCGCCAGACTCATTGTCTCGGCGAGCGCGACGAAGCGCTCCAATGACGGTCCGGAGGCGGCGCACAGTTCGGGCGCCAGCGCGGCAAGGAACACCTGGCGCAAATCGTCGATGAGCTCGGTGGCCAGTTGCTGCGGCCCCCATCCGCCCGCCATAAGGGCGTTGAGCGCGACGAGGACCTGACCCACGTCGCCATCGGCCAGCGCGTCGACCAAGCCGGCCAGCTCGGGGCGGGCAGCATCGGCCGACCCGGACGCCACCACCTGGTCGAGGGCGGAGAGCGCGTCTCTCGCCGAGCCCCGGCCGCGTCGAACGGCCGCCTCGACGGCACCGTCGTCCAGATTGAGGCCGGCCTGCGTGTTGACCGACTCGAGCAGGTCGTGGAGGGTCTCCGCGCCGAGCAGGCGGAACTCGAGATGCTGTGTGCGGCTCCGGATCGTCGGTGGCACCTTCTGGGGGTCGGTGGTGGCCAACACGAACACGACGTGGCTCGGCGGCTCTTCGAGCGTCTTGAGCAACGCGTTGGCCGCGGCCGGCGAGAGCATGTGGACTTCGTCGACGATGTACACCTTCCACCGTCCCGGCGTGCCGAGGCCGGCGTGTGCGACGAGGTCGCGCATCGCGTCGACGCCGTTGTTCGATGCGGCATCGAGCTCGTGGACGTTCAGCGAGTTGCCCTGTGTGATCTCGACGCAGGACGTGCACACGCCGCAGGGCTCACCGTCAACCGGTGCTTCGCAGTTGAGCGCCTTGGCCAGGATGCGGGCGGACGACGTCTTGCCGGTGCCGCGGGGACCGCTGAAGAGATAGGCATGGGAGACGCGCTCGTCGCGCACCGCACTGCGCAACGCGCGCACGACATGGTCCTGGCCACGTATCTCGTCGAAACGCCCCGGCCGGAAACGGCGGTAGAGGGAGACGAAGGGGGCGTCGGCCATGTCGGCCGAGCCTACCCATGACATCAGACACCGCGACCCGGTGCTCGGTACGGCGGCCAGGTTGACTACGGCGCCCAACCAAACCCGCTGAGAGCTGCTGCCTTCCGACCCTGACTCGATTCACGAGCGGCCGTCGCGTAGGACCCGGCCACCGCACCCAACATCGGGTCGACGGTGCAAAGGTGAAGGTTAGCGGGCCGTTCGGGTTCACTCCCTACACGACCAGGACGGCGCAGCCCACGTGGTCCATGACGGCCTTCGGCACATGGGCGAGGCTGCGTCCGCCGTGGGCCGAGCCGGACCCGACGACGACAAGATCGGCTCCCTCCTCGGCCGCGACCCGGGCGATCGCGCCGGCCGGATCGTCGAGGACCGGATGGGTGGCGACGTTGACATGTGCATCGGCCGCTTCCTTCTGCAGCCTCATCAGAAGCCAATCCGTGGCGCCGGCGCCGAACGACGTGTAGCGGAACTCTTCGGGCAGCCACGGCACCGCTTTGGAGTCTCTCTTGGTGTCGACGGCGGCGACGATGTGCAGCGTGCCGCCCGTCGCCTGCGTCAGGGCGAGGGCGCGGCGGAAAGCCCGCTCTCCACCCTCGGAGTCGGCCGCACCGACGACGATGTTGTCAAACACGGACATAGCCCGGCGCGGCTTCCGCCCGCTCCTCGGCGTGATCGAGGTCCGGCGCCAGTCCGTGGTGTCGCGTGCCGACCGATTGCGGACTGGGTGGCACCAAGACCGGCAGATCGGTGGCGCGCATGATCCGTTCCCGCAGGCTGGGCGCGAGCAGATGACCAGCCAGGCGCCGCCGGTCGAAGCCGAGGACGATGACGTCGGGCCCGAAGTCCTCGGCGGCCTCG
>DATAYX010000208.1:0-3770 GCA_036272355.1 Acidimicrobiales bacterium | reverse complement strand
GCCGTTGGAGATCGCCTCCAGGCCGGTCAGCGACGATCCGCCGTTGGCGAACGAGCGCAACAGCGAGATGAAGGCCAGGCCCATCAGCCATCCCGATCCGGGCGTGCCGAAGGTGCCGCCGTAGAGCTGGTCGTGCGGCGGGATCGGGATGGCATGGAGCGTGCCCAGCCCCTCCTTGACGAAGCCGACGATGATCACCGATGTCAGCGAGAAGATGAAGAAGTAGGTCGGGACCGCGAAGTAGCGACCGGCTTCTCGGATCCCGCGCAGATTGCCGTAGAGGAGGAGCAGGATCACGCCGACGGTGATGGCCACCGTGTCGAAGGTGTTGGCCAGGCTGGGCACCGCGCTCGTCAGCGCCGCCGTGCCGGCCGACGTCTGCACCGCCACCGTGACCGTGTAGTCGATCAGGAGTGCGACGGCGGCGATCTGCGCGACCCGGGGCCCGAAGTTGTCCCGGGCCACGACGTAGGACCCGCCCGCCTTCGTGTAGAGCGCGATGACCTCGAGGTAGGACAGGGTCACGAAGAAGAGGACACCCAGGATGGCGAGCGTGATGGGGACCACGAGCGTGAAGGCGGCCAGGCCGACGTAAGGCACCAGCTGGGTGAGCATCTGCTCGGTGCCATACGCCGAGGACGAGATGCAGTCGGGCGCCAGCACGCCGAGCGCGGTCGGCTTGCTCAGCCGCTCCGAGGCCAGCTGCTCGGTGACGAGCGGCGGCCCGAGCAACCGGTTCTTCAGCTGGTAGCGCCAGGTCTCGGGGATCGCCTCGGCGGCCACACCCGACGGCGGGGCGGTCGGCCGGGTGGTCGTGGGGGTGGCCACGACCCCACAGTAGAAGGATTACCCCCCGCTGTTCGGCCTTGTTATTGCGCGGTCGCCCAGGAGCGTGTTGCACTGTGTCGTGCATGTGATCGTCGTTGGGTGCGGCCGCGTCGGTTCGGGGCTCGCCGTCTCGCTGACCGCCGAGGGTCATACCGTGGCCATCATCGACAAGAACGCGCGGGCTTTCCGTCGCCTCAAGGACTGGCAGGGCCAGTGCCTGCTCGGCTCCGGGTTCGACCGCGACGACCTCGAGAAGGCGGGTGCGCTGCATGCGGACGCTCTGGCCGCCGTCACGAGCGGCGACAACACCAACATCCTGACTGTGCGCATCGCCCGGGAGACCTACAACATTCCCCACGTGGTCGCCCGCATCTACGACCCTCGCCGGGCGGAGATCTACCAACGGCTCGGGATCCCGACCGTGGCGACGGTGACGTGGACCATCGATCAGGTACGCCGCCGTCTGCTCTCGGACCAAGATGTCCGCGAATGGGCCGATGCCAGTGGACGCCTCGCGTTGGTCGAGCGCTCGCTCCCCGACTCATGGGCCGGCCGGCCGCTGAGCGAGCTCGAGCATCCGGGACGTCTGAACGTCGTCGCCGTCACGCGCGCCGGCGAACCGCGACTCGACGCGCGCGATCTCACCGGGCAGGAAGGCGACGTCCTGCACCTCGCCGTGCTCGACGATGCCCTGCGCGAGCTCGACGAGGCGCTGGCCCGCCACCCCGGGTCGGAGGCGGGCGCATGAAGGTCGCCATCGCCGGCGCCGGGAGCGTCGGCACCGCCATCGCCGCGGACCTGCACAAGAACGGGCACGACGTGCTCATCGTGGAGAAGGACCCCGAGCTCGTCGAGAAACTCCGGCCCTCCATCGACATCACCTGGGTGGCGGCCGACGCGTGCGAGGTGTCGTCGCTCGATGCCGCCGGATTCGCCACCGTCGACGTCGTCGTGGCGGCGACCGGTGACGACGAGGACAACCTGGTTATCTCGCTGTTGTCGAAGCAGGAGTTCGCCGTGCCCCGCGTCGTGGCGCGGGTCAACCACCCGAAGAACCAGTGGCTCTTCAACGAGAGCTGGGGGGTCGACGTCTCGGTGTCGACGCCCCAGCTGCTCACCGCGCTGGTGGAAGAGGCCGTCTCGGTCGGCTCGCTGGTCCGGCTCCTCCAATTCCAGGGTGGCGCCGCCCACTTGGTGGAGATCACCCTCGCCGAGGACTCTCCCGCCAACGACACCGCCATCGCCGAGCTGGCCTTCCCCCGCGACGCGGTCGTGGTCGCCGTGGTACGGGCCGACCGGCTGATCGTGCCCCGGGGCGACACGATCCTGCAGTCGGGCGACGAGGTGCTTGTGTTGGTGACGGCCGACGCCGAGGACGCCGTCCACGGCGTGTTCATCGCCGAAGCATTGCCCTGAGCCCGCGCCCGCAGAGGGCCCGCGCCACACGGGCAACCGGACCGCAACCGGGGTCACCCGCCGTCGTCGGCCCAGTTCAGCACCGCACAACGTTCGCGCCCCGGTCGTCCGTCCGTCACCGGTGCTCAAGGTGCCATGGCCGCTGTCCGTACCATTGAAGGTATGGAGGCGGCCTTCTTCGATCTCGACAAGACGGTCATCGACCGGGCCTCCATCGCCGCGTTCGGCCGGCCGTTCCTCAAGGGCGGCCTGATCAACCGCCGCCTCGTCGCCCGCGCCGCCATCTCGCAGCTGATCTACCTCTACTTCGGGGCCGACGAGGACCGCCTCGTCCGCGTGCGTGAGTCGATGTTGGCGGTGACCAAGGGCTGGGACCGCGCCCAGGTCCGCCAGATCGTGCGCGAGACGATGCTGCAGACGATCGAGCCGATCATGTACGCCGAGGCGCTCGAGCTGATGGAGCTGCACCGGGCCGCCGGCCACCGCGTCTACCTGGTGTCGGCATCGCCCGAGGAGATCGTGCTGCCGCTGGCCGACCTGCTCGGCGTCGACGGCGCCATCTGCTCGCGCGGCGAGGTCGACGAGCAGGGCCGCTACACCGGCCGTATGGCGTTCTACGCGCAGGGTGAGGCCAAGGCCTCGGCCATGCGAGAGCTGGCCGGCCGCACCGGCATCGACCTCGGCGCCAGCAGCGCCTATTCGGACTCCGCCACCGACCTGCCGATGCTCGAGGCCGTCGGCCGTCCAGTCGCGGTCAACCCGGACCGGGCCCTCGCCAAAGTCGCCCGCGAGCGCGACTGGGAGATCCGCAACTTCATCAAGCCGATCCGTCTACGCGACCGCGTCGGTCGGACGACGCCGGTAGTGACGACGAGCCTCGCCGTGGCCGGCGCCGCGCTGATCCTGTGGCGCCGCGGCCATCGTGGCCGGCACGGCTCCGGTCCCCGCATCCGTCCCGCCGCCTGACCGCCCCCACTCGTCGCCGGAGCCCGCGCGGGGACAGGAAGCCCCGCCCAGAGCGGGTGGAGAAGGAGAAAGCCGGTTTAGGCCTCGCGCAGGCGGCGAGCGGCGAGAACGCCGAGGGCGACCAGCAAGGCGAGGATGATGAGCTTCTTCATGGTTGAAGATCCTAGGCCGATGCCGTGACGGGTGCTCCGGCGACCTGAACGACGAACCCGACGCGCTCGCCGAAACGACTCAGACTGTCAGCAGGTCCCGCGCCCCGGTGTCCGAGGACGGGTGGCGCAGCTTCGACATCGCCCGCGCCTCGATCTGGCGGATGCGCTCCCGGGTCAGATTGAAGTGCTCACCCACCTCTTCGAGCGTCCGGGGCTCGCCCCGGTCCAGCCCAAACCGCAGTCGCAGGATCTCGCGCTCCCGTTCGTCGAGTGGCGACAAAAGCCGCCCGATCTCGTCGGGCAGCAGCGACACCGCCGCCACCTCGAAGGGCGACTCGGCGGAGCGGTCCTCGACCACGTCACCCAGCTCGGCGTCGCCGTCCTCACGCAGCGGCTCCGACAGCGACA
>DATAYX010000207.1:0-3156 GCA_036272355.1 Acidimicrobiales bacterium | reverse complement strand
TTGGCGTCGATCTTGTTGAGCACGCTGGCCACCCCCGAGGTGTTCACCGACTTGCGGATCACCGGGACGATGTAGTCGGCACCCTCGAGGTGCTTGTTGTCCGTGAGGGCGACGAAGTTGTTCGACACGACGTTGCCGTCGCTCGAGAACAGCTCGACCACCTGGACCTCGCCGTTCTTGAGGGCGGCCACACTGAGTGGCCCGGCTTCGTCCAGGGACTTGAAGCCGGCGAAGGTGAGGCCGTAGGTCTTTTTCAACCCCGGCTCGCACCCGGCGAACGTCGGGCATTCCGGTGGCCCGCCGAGTGTGAACTTCGACGCGAACGGCTTGAGGCTCGAGAGGGTTGTGAGGTGGTCCTTGCTGGCCGTGGACTTCGTGACCGCGAAGACGTTGGTGTCGAGTGCCTTCGAAGCGGGCAGCACGGTGACGCCGAAGGACGCGAGCGCCTTCTGGTCGGCGGGGATGGCCGTCGAGATGTTGGTTCCCGCTGGCTGGGGCGTGCCGCCGTGCAGGAAGCCGAGCAACGAGGCCGCATAGTCGGGCTCGAGGTTGATCTGGCCCTTCTCGATCGCCGGGACGACGATGGCACGCGTGCCCAGCGCCGGTTCCACGGTCACCGGGTAGCCCGCCTTCTTGAGGACGTCGGCCCAGATGTTCGAGACGATGGCCTGCTCCTCGAAGTTGGTCGACCCGATCACGATGGACGGCTTGCTCGAGGAAGCCCCCGCCGACACGCCGGTGAAGGCCGCCGGGACGACGAGCGTCGAGGCCACGGCGGCCAGTGCTCCAAAGGCGAGGGAACGCGGGAAACGCATGAGGACACCCTTTCGTGGTGTGGGGAGGTGCCGCCGCGCGCCAACGTGACGGGACCGTAACGGGGTTGTCAGAAGAATGAAATCCTGACCAATCCTGTCGCAGATATCAAGCCATCAAAGCGGCTGGCTCCCGCCGACCGGCTGGGGCAAGGCGAGGTCATTGGCCCGGATGGCGCGCCGTCGGCGGAGGGGACGCGGCGTCAAAACCCTGGTCAAGAGCGTGAGCACCAATGCCACCAGTCCCGCCATGACGGCCACAAGGATGGCGCCGCTGAACGCCAGCACGGAGTTTTGCGTGTCGAGCCCCGAAATGACGTATGTGCCAAGGTCGCTGTAGCTGACGTAAGCGGCAAGGGTCGAGGTGGCGACCACCTCGATCGCAGCCGTGCGCACGCCCGCCATGACGAAGGGCACCGCGAGCGGGGCCTCGATGGCGCGCAACGACTGTCCGCCGGTCAGGCCCATGCCCTTCGCGGCATCCCGCACGTCGGCGTCGACCTCGCGCATCCCGACGTACGTGTTGGTAAGGATCGGCGGGATGGCCAACGCGGTCAAGGCGATCCAGGCTGCGAGGAAGCCGTTCCACCTGAGCGAGATAGCGGGCCAGACCGCCAAGAGCGTGAGGAGAGCCAGCGTCGGGACGGCCCGAAAGGCGTTGGCCGCGTTCACTGCGACCAGACCACCTCGGCCGGTATGGCCTAGGAACACGCCCAACCCACCGCCGAGCACAACAGCGGTCGCGACCACTGCCACCGACAATGTCAACTGATGCCAGAACAGCAGGACGATCCCCTGCGATCCCCACCAGTTGCTCGAAGTGGTGAGCCATCCGAACACGTGCGCCAGAAAACTCATCTCAGACTCCGGCCACATCTCTTGGCCGGTTGGGGCGGCTCCAGGGGATCGCCAGACGCTGGATGCCGACGATGAGCAGGTCCGCCACCGCCGCGAGCCCAATGGAGAAGACCAGTCCGACGATGATCGGCGTGTAGTAACCGTTATCGCTGAAGCCAAAGGTGATCTGTTGCCCGAGGCCGCCCAGGCCGATCAGCGCCGTGACCGTGACGAGACCGATGACGGTCGACATCGCGACCCGCAGCCCAGCGAAGATGTACGGCAGCGCGAGCGGCAGGTCGACGCGGACGAGCGCCGCCATCGGCATGTAGCCGAGCCCGGTGGCTGCGTCGCGCGCATCGTCGGGCACTGCGTCGAGTCCGGCCACCGTGTTCCAGATCATGATCAGCAGCGTGTAGCCCACGAGTGCGACCTCAGCTGTGACATATGACGCGGGCGGAACGAAGCCGGTGATGGGTCCGAGGATGGCGAACAGGGCGAGCGACGGGATGATGTAGAGCGTGCTGGCGATCCCGAACACCGGCGCGCGCACGATCCGGTAGCGCCAGGCCAGCACGGCGAGGGGGATCGAGATGGCGGTGCCGATGGCGACGGCGATGACGCTGAGCTCGATGTGCTGGACGAGGTCGGCCTGGATCTGGCCCCAGTTGTCCGTGACATAGCTCCACCGGAAGAACGGGTTCGTCCCGATCAGCACCGCGACGACGTTACCCGGGCGCCGTGGTGGTGGCGCTAGCTGTCGTCCCGGGTGGCGAGCGGGGCCCGATCAGGTGACGCCGGCCCTTTCGTCGGTAACCTCTGTCCCGGTGATCAGGCTCGATGCGGTGACCAAGCGCTATGACGCCGACTCGGTCGCCGTCAACGAGTTGAACCTGACCGTGCCCGACGGTGAGGTGTCCGTCCTCGTCGGCCCCTCGGGCTGTGGCAAGACGACGACGCTGCGCATGATCAACCGGCTGATCGAGCCGAGCGGCGGGCGCATCCTCATCGACGACACCGACGTGCTCAAGATGGACCCGGTCGAGTTGCGGCGCAGTATCGGCTACGTGATCCAGCAGGGTGGGCTGTTCCCGCACCGCCGGGTGGGGGACAACGTCGCCACCGTCCCGCGCCTGCTGGGCTGGGACAAGAAACGGGTCGACGACCGCGTGGTCGAGCTGCTCGAGCTCGTGGGCCTCGACCCCGACGGTTACCGGCGGCGGTTCCCCCACGAGCTCTCGGGCGGTGAGCGCCAACGTGTCGGGGTGGCCCGTGCCCTCGGTGGCGACCCGGCGATCCTCCTCATGGACGAGCCCTTCAGCGCGGTGGACCCCGTAACGCGCCAACGACTCCAGCACGAGCTGCTCGGACTGCAGGAGAAGCTCAAGAAGACGATCGTCTTCGTGACGCACGACATCGACGAGGCCACGCTCCTCGGCGATCGGATCGCGGTGCTGTCCAAGGGTGCGCACGTCGAGCAGTACGACACGCCGAGCCAGGTGCTCGG
>DATAYX010000206.1:0-4132 GCA_036272355.1 Acidimicrobiales bacterium | reverse complement strand
GCGGGTGCCGGACATTCAGGAGCTGCTCGCAAAGGCCGGCCCGCGGCGGATGCTGCGGGAGAACCCGTATGCCGAGTGGTACCTCAACACGATGCGGATCCGGGGGAGCCCCACGGCGCGGCATCACGCGCAGGTGTACGGCGACGACTACCCCTACGACAACTTCGTCAGGACCTTCGACGACGCTACGGCCGGCGCCAACCTCGATGCGCTAGCCGGGCTGTGCGCCGAAGCGGGGGCGCGGTATGTGGTGTTGACGACGAAGCATCACGACGGGTTCGCTCTGTGGCCCTCGGCGGTGCGTCATCCGGTGAAGGGGGAGTACCACGGCCGGCGTGACCTGGTCGGCGACCTCTCCGGCGCGGTGCGGGAGCGGCGGATGCGGATGGGCCTCTACTACTCGGGAGGCTATGACTGGCCCTACAACGGCGCGCTGCTGCGCGGTGCGTCCGACCTCGTGCTGGGAGCGCCGGTGGGGGCGGACTACCGCCGGTACGTGACGGCGCACGTGCGCGAGCTGATCGATCGGTATGCGCCGTCGGTGTTGTGGAACGACATCTCGTGGCCGGCGGGCGGGAACCTGGCCGAGCTCTTCGCCTACTACTACAACAGGGTGCCCGAGGGGGTGGTCAACGACCGCTGGCGCGAGGTGGCGCCGCCGACGGGGGTGTTCTCGAAGACCTTGGTGCGGCTGGGCGGCCGGTTGGTGGAGCTGGCGTGGCCGTGGATCCCGGCGCGGCGCAAGCGGCTGACCTTCCCCTCGCCGCAGCATTGCGACTTCCGCACGCCCGAGTACGAGACGCTGCAGACCGTCGCGGACCGCAAGTGGGAGATGTGCCGCGGCGTCGGCCGGTCCTTCGGCGCCAACCGCGAGGAGCCGCCCGAGGACATCATCAGCGAGACCGAGCTGATCCAGATGTTCTGCGACGTCGTCGCGCACAACGGCAACCTCCTGATCGGCGTGGGGCCGCGCCCCGACGGGACGGTGCCCGAATCGCAGCAGGCGCCGTTGCGGGGGTTGGGCGAGTGGCTCGCGGCGAACGGCGAGGCCGTCTACGGCTCGCGGCCGTGGGTGGTGACCGAGTCGTCGACCGCCGACGGGACGTCGCTGCGCTTCACGAAGAGCGGCGAGGGGGTCTACGCCCTGGTGCTCGGCATGCCGGCGGGACGCCGGGTGACCTTGCGGGGCATCGACGGGGCGAGCGTGCGCCGGGTGCGCCTGGTCGAGGTGGACGAGCTGGTCGACTGCTCGGTGGAGGTCGGTGGCGGCGGGCTGACAGTGACGCTCCCCGAGCGGCTGCCCGTGTCCGCGGTGACGGCCTTCGACCTGGGGGCCGAGGTGCGGGCGCGGGCGGAGGGGTAGGCCGGCGGCCGGCGGCCCGGGACCGTCGGGTTCGTCCGTTCAGGCGCCGAGGACGAGCTGGGTCTGGAGCACCCGCGCCACGAGGCGGTCCTGCGGGTCGCGGACGTCGGTCTCGACGACGATGACCGTGCGGCCCACGTGCAGGGGTCGTGACACGGCTTCGACGTAGCCGTCGCGCACGCCCCGGAGGAAGTTCGTCTTGGACTCGACGGTCGTGGTGCCGGCCGCCCCTTCGGGCAGGTTGAAGAACGCGCAGGCGGCGCCCGTGCTGTCGGCCAGCGCCATGACGGCGCCGCCGTGGAGGAGCCCGCCGGCGGTGCACCGCTCGGGTGCCCAGTCGAGCCGGGCCGTGACCTCCTCCTTGGAGTAGCGGGAGAACACCGCGCCGATCGTCTTGGTGAACGGCATGGAGTCGAGGAGGGCGTTCGGGTCTGGGGCGTCGGTCATCACTCCGGAGGCTACCGAGACGTGTCACGGCCGGGTCGATCGGGACGGAACGGACAACACGGCGACACGTCGACAGCGCTCCGACAACAAATGTGAAAAATGACCGACAAAGGGACCTTCGGCCCGGGTCCATGGCCTCTACCCACCGGCGGCCCAGGCGGGCAGGATGCACGACATGGACGACGCTTGCCGGCGCTGCAGCTCGCCAGAAACAGATGCGGTTCGATCTCTTTTGGGGAAGATCCGTCTCGTTGACGGAAGGGGGAGGTATTCCCTCGGCGCGTCGTCCTCTTTTGCAGTGCGCCAGCCCGCGGGTGACGGGCTCGGCCATGCGGGATCTGCTCCCTGCCGGGGTGGTTCTCGCTCCGGTTAAACCGTCGAGCGAACGGCATCCCCGGGGGGACGGGGAGTAGAACAACATCAGTGTGACTCCCGGCGTCCGGTACGTTCCGGGTCTTGGCGAACGCCGGGAGCTCACATTGATCCTCGATCTCTTCCTCATCGGCCTGGTGGTCACGTTGGAGCCGATCCCCCTCTCGGCCTTCATCCTGCTGCTCGCGGCGGAGCGCGGCCTGCTGAAGGGCCTCGGTTTCGTGCTCGGCTGGCTCGGCACGCTGGTGCTCATCGTGGCGGTGATCGTGCTCGTGACCGGTGGCAAGCCGCTCATCCCGAAATCCACCCCGTCGACGGCGGCGCTGGTGGTCAAGCTCGCGGCGGGCGTGCTGCTGATCGGGATCGCGGAACGCCGCCGGCGCCGGCTGTCGTCGCCGGCCGCGCCGAAGGAGAAGAGGCAGCCCAGGTGGATGGCGCGGATCGACCAGCTGAATCCGCTCACGGCGGCCGGCCTGGGGTTCCTGTTGCAGCCCTGGGTATTGGTCGCCGCCGGCGTCACCACCATCGTCGAGGGGAAGCTCGACACGCCCGTCGAATATCTCGCCGTCTTCGCCTTCGCCGTGTGGTGCTCCGCCAGCTATCTCGCGCTCGAGACCTACGCGGCGCTGCGGCCCGAGGTGGTGAAGGCACGCCTTCAGGCGCTGCTCGACTGGATCAACACGCACACCGACCAGGCGATCGTGTTCCTGTCCCTGTTCCTCGGCCTCTACCTGATGGCAAAGGCGATCGACGGCCTGGTCTCGGCGTAGCGGCCGAGGCCGGGCGTCTCCCCGCCCCCGTCAGACGGTGGCCGAAGGTGCCGCGGGAGGTGGGGCCGCCGCCGCCGCCTGGGCCGCCGCACCGACGGGCCGGGCGGCCCGCGGTGGGAACACCGACGGGCCGAGGTTGGCGTGGATCATCAGGACGATGGCCGACGCCACCATGATGTAGACGAGGTCGAGCAAGAGCGCCAGCGTGCCGCTGCGGCTCGAGCCGACGCTGCCGAAGATGCCCGGGGCGATCAGGGCCAGCACCAGGTAGACGGCGATGCCGAACGAGAAGATCAGCTGCAGGAGGTAGACGAACCCGACGACCCCGGCGTAGGAGTTCATGACCCGGGTGTTGGGCTGCACCGCGCCGACGTCACCGGCGGCGGAGTCGATGCCGCGGCGCAGGTGGAGGACCCACACGCTCCCGGCGATCACGACGAAGAGCGCGCCGATGACCACCTCGCGGGCCACCCCGTTGCCCATCGGGCTGTTGTGCGGCGCTATGAGCGAGAAGAGTGCCGTCATGACGAGCACCGATCCTCCGAACGTGAGCTGCAACGTCAGGAAGCTCACGCCGAAGAGGTACACGGTGTGCGGGCGCATGCCGCGGGGGTCGGGCTCGGCGCGGTTGGCGACGATGACGATGATGAGCACGATGAACAGGGCGGCGAACAGCGCGAGCGCCAGCGCCATTCCGGCTGCCACGCCGCCCGCGACGTTGACCAGTTGACCGGAGACCATGGTGTGCACCCCCTGACTGCCCCGCCCTCGCGGGGCTTGCCGGCAAGGTACGGCACGGCACGGGCGAAAACGCGGATGCAGGGCGACGGCGCCACCCCGGCAGCATCCCCGGTTGAGGTTTCGGCGCGTGGTACACCGGACAGTGCTGCAGGGATCTCGCCACCTGCGACAGGAGGTACCGACGATGTTCGCCTACACCTGGCCCCTGCTGAGCCTCTTCTGGACGTTCTTGATGTTCGCCGGGGTCGTGCTGCTGCTGTTCTTCGTCATCTTCTGCTTCATCGACAACTTCCGCCGGCGTGACCACAGCGGCTGGGCCAAGGCCGGGTGGACCGTGCTGATCCTGCTCGTCCCGTTCCTCGGCGCGGTGATCTACATCATCGCCCGGCCGGCCGACGCGCAGCTGGCGACCTAGGGCCGCGCGCCGCGCGGGCGCCCC
>DATAYX010000205.1:0-6310 GCA_036272355.1 Acidimicrobiales bacterium | reverse complement strand
TCACGCACGCGGGAAGGAGGCGGGCAATGGCGCAGGAAGAGATCAACCCTTGGGAATGGTCGAAGGCCTTCGGCTTCTCTCAGGCGGTCAAACTCACCGAGGCTCGAGAGATCCTCGTCTGCTCCGGCCAAACGGCGATGGGACCCGACGGGTCGCTGCCGGAGTCAGCCGAGATGGGCCAACAGGTACGGGTGGCTCTCGAGAACATCGTCACCGTCCTCAACGCCGGGGGCATGACACCCGCAAACGTGGTCAAGTCGACCATCTACACGACGGACGTTGATGCCTGCATCGGCGTGCTGGGTCCGACGGTCCAAGAGGTATTCGGTGCGATCCTGCCCGCCAGCACCCTGCTCGGGGTGACCCGGCTGGCCTTCCCGGAGCTGCTGGTCGAGATCGAGGTGCTGGCGGCGCGCTAGACCGAAGCTTCTTCGGGGAGGCGAGAGATGAGGGACGTGCAAATTCCGACCAACGCCGGGTCCATGCCGGCCTACCTCGCCACGCCGGAGGGCCCGGGCCCGTTTCCCGGGGTCGTCGTGATCCACGACGCCCTCGGCATGAGCGCGGACGTGCGGCAGCAGGCGGATTGGCTGGCCTCCGAGGGCTTCCTCGCCGTGGCACCTGACCTGTTCCACTGGGGCAGCAAGTTCAAGTGCCTCCGCTCGGTCTTCACGGACCTCCGGGCCCGGAAGGGGCGCTCCTTCGATGACGTCGAATCAGCACGGACCTGGCTCCTCGGAGCATCCAGTTGCTCCGGGAAGACCGGCGTCATCGGATACTGCATGGGCGGAGGGTTCGCACTCCTCTTGGCCCCAGGTCGTGGATTCTCGGCCTCGAGCGTCAACTACGGACAGGTGCCGAAGGACGCGGAGGCCTTCCTCAAGGGTTCCTGCCCCGTCGTCGGCAGCTTCGGTGCCCGGGACCGCACGCTCAGAGGTGCCGCCGACAAGCTCGACAGAGCTCTGGAGCGTGACGGGATCCCCCACGACGTCAAGGAGTACCCGGACGCGGGCCACTCCTTCTTGAACCAGCACGACAGCGTGCTGTTTGCGGTCGTCGGCCGGCTGATCGGTGGCGGGTACCACGAGGCGTCGGCAAATGACGCACGGCGGCGCATCGCGGGCTTCTTCCGGACCCATCTCTCCCCTGCCTGAACGCGGGGGCAGCGCTGCCCGGCGGAAATTTGCTCGAGGTGCCAAAAAGGTCTTGATTCGGCGCTCCGAATTCAGTAAAGTGACAGCCCGTAAGGCCCCCGGTTAAAGGTTCAAGGTCCGGACAGACCAGAAGGGGAAATCCCAGCTAGAGGCCTTGTTTGGCAGTCGAAATAGAGTTACCATCCCCGGCATGTCCGGGGATTTTTGCGCGCCGCCATTGGCGCGCCTTTTGTCGTCCGCTGCGCCGTGGTGAGTGTCGCCGCTCCCCTGCCGGATCCGGAACTCCAGGCCGAGCAGGACTATCTCGAAGGCGCAATGAAGTCGCTGGCGGCGATGCGTGAGCGGGCCGAGGGCTTGTTGCACGACCTGATCGCAGCAGGCAATCCGGATCTGGATTACGTCGCGGCACTCTCGAGACGGGTGGCGCTCTTGGCCGACAGTCCCCGTCCGCTCCTCTTCGGCCGGATCGACGACGAAGCCGGTGACACGTGGCACATCGGGCGCCGGCACGTCGAGGACAAGAAATCCGACCCCGTCGTCGTGGATTGGCGGGCTCCGATCGCCGTCCCCTTCTACCGAGCGAGCGCCCGCGAAACACTCGGGCTCGTGCGCCGGCGCCAGATCATGGTCGATCGACGATCGGTGGTCGCCGTTGCCGACGACCTGTTCGACGGCGCCGACGATGAGACCGGAACGACACGGCTGCGCGGCGGCGACGCGCTGCTGGCCGAGCTCGAACGGGCACGCACCGGCGAGATGCTCGACATCGTCGCCACCATTCAGGCCGAGCAGGACGAGATCATCCGTGCTCCCCTCGATCAACTCCTCACGGTCCAGGGTGGTCCCGGCACCGGCAAGACGGCTGTGGGACTGCATCGCGCCGCCTTCCTGTTGTACAACCACCCCACGCTGAGTCGCGACGGCGTACTCGTGCTCGGTCCGAGCCGGGCCTTTCTTCGCTACATCGCGCAGGTTCTCCCCTCACTCGGTGAGGAAGCGGTCGTCCAGACCACCGTGACCGACGTCGCGCCGAAGGCCAAGGTGCGCGTCCATGAGCCGATGGACCTTCGCCGGCTCAAGGGCGATCTCCGGATGGCCGAACTGTTGCGACGAGCGCTCGATGGCCGGCGGAACCGGATTGCCCACGACGTGAGCCTGCGCGTGCGCTTCGCCCGAGCGACCTTGAGTGCGGAGCGAGTCAACGAGCTGGTGAGCTCCATCACCGCACGGCCCGCGCCGTACAAAGCCGGGCGACTCGCGCTGCGGGCCCGCCTCGTGAGCGAGGCACGTCGTGCCTTTCGTTCCTCCGGCCGCTTCGGTGCGGACGAACCCTGGTTCGAGCACGAGCTCACGGCCACCGAGGAGTTCGGCACGCTCCTCGACACCCTGTGGCCGACGGTCTCCCCCGCGGCACTGGTGCGGGACCTCCTAGGCTCCGCCGACCAACTGGAACGCTTCGCCACTGATCTCTTGCAACCGTCGGAATGGCCGCAGTTGTTGCGCAAGAGGTCGGCCAGCGTGTCGGGCACGACCTGGAGCGTCGACGACCTCGCGCTCCTCGACGAGGCCAGCTTCCTCACGGGCGGCCGGACGAGGAGCTACGGCCACGTCGTGGTCGACGAAGCGCAGGACCTCACCCCCATGCAGTTCCGCATGATTGCCCGGCGCTCGCCCACGGGGTCCGTCACCGTCCTCGGGGACCTGGCCCAGGCGACAGGTCCGTGGTCGTACGAGGACTGGGACGAGGTCCGCCAGATCCTCGAGAGCGGCTCGGCCAACCCACAGCACGCTGAACTGAGCTTGGGGTACCGGGCACCGGGACGAGTGCTCGACCTCGCCTCGAAGCTCCTGCCCGCGGCGGCGCCCGGTGTGGCGCCCACCTCCTCGATCAGACGCGGACGCACCGAGCCCACGATCCGTTTCGTGCCGACCGAGGAGGTCGCCAGCGCCTCACTGGCCGAGGCCTACGCGTTGATGTCCGATCATGCCCTGATCGCCGTGATCGCCCCGGACGAGCTGGTGCCCGAACTCGAGCGGCTCGCCCGCCGCCACGGGGAGGTCGGCCTGCTCGAACGTGATGCGATGAGCCGTCCGGTCACCATTGTTCCCGCCCCCGCCGCCAAAGGCCTCGAATTCGACGCCGTGGTGGTGGTCGAGCCGGCACGCATCGCCGGTGCAGATCCTCGGGGCCTGCGACTCCTGTACGTCGCGATGACTCGTCCCATCCAGCACCTGAGCATCGTCCACGGTCTCCCCCTCCCGGCTCCGCTCCTCGACTGATCGCCGACCACTCCCTCCCCTACGATCCTCGCCATGGACGTCACAGGCAAGGTCGCATTGATCACGGGCGGAAGCAACGGCATCGGCGAGGGCGTGGCCCGGCATCTCGCCGCACATGGGGCACGGGTCGTGCTCGCGGACATCGACGACGCCCGTGGCAAGGCCGTTGCCGAGGAGCTGGAGGGTCTCTTCGTCCACACCGATGTGGCCGACCCTGCGGCGAGCACCGCAGCCGTCGCAGCCGCCGTCGATGCGTTTGGCGGTCTCCACATCGCGCATCTGAATGCGGGGGTGACGTCGTGGTGTGGGATGGGTGACGACTTCGACGCGGAGGCCTACCGCCGCTCCATGGCCATCAACCTCGACGGCGTCGTCTATGGGATCGCAGCGGCCCGTCCCGCCATCAAGGCAAGCGGTGGCGGCACCATCGTGGCCACCGCGTCGATGGCGGGCCTCGTTGCCGTGCCGTTCGATCCGATCTACAGCGCGAACAAGCACGCCGTCGTGGGACTGGCACGCTCGCTGGGTGAGGTCTACGCGCCGGACGGGATAAAGATCCATGCACTTTGTCCGTCTTTTGCGTACACGAACATCATCAAGGGGTCGGAGCAGTCGCTTCTCGAGATGGGATTTCCCATCATCGATGTCGCTGATGTGGTCGACGCGTTTCAGCGGATCCTCGACTCGGAGGCGACCGGGCAATGCTGGTTCGTGGTGGCTGGCCGCGAGAGCAACCCGTTCGAATTCCGCCACGCGCCCGGCCCGCGATTGGACTGATTCCCTTCTGCTGCGGGCTCGCTGGGGTAGGTTGGCGGCGCGCCTGATTGGGGCGCGCGGTGATGGAACCCGCCGGGGGCACGCCCCGAACCGCCGACCGACATGGCTGATGGCTCCTGCTTGACACGGTAGCGCGCAGCCATGGAACGACACCCGCCGCATGAGCAGCCAGACGGTCACGATGCCTTCGCCGCGGCCCATGAACTCCTGAACGAGGAAGGTGAGAGGGACCTGCTCGCTGAGCGGGTCCTGCCGCTCCTCGGATTGTCCGCCGGAACGCTCGCGGCGATCTTTTTCGGCGGCGCGTTGGGCACGGTGGCGCGCTATCTCCTCGAGGCGCACCATCAGACGGGATCGGGCGAATTCCCGTGGGTGACGCTGCTCGTCAACTTGACGGGATCGCTCGCCATCGGCTTTCTGGTCCCGCTGAGCGAGCAGGTGATCCCCCGCGTGCCCCTCTTGCGTCCGTTCGTTCTGATCGGGTTCCTCGGAGGCTGGACCACGTATTCGACGTTGGCGGTCGAGGCAACGTTGCTCGGCAAGAACGGCAACGTGGCCGCGTGCCTTGCCTATCTCGCTGCGACGGTCGCCGGCGGACTCGCCCTGGTGGTCGTCGGACACGCGGCGGGCCGAAAGGTGCTGCCCGCATGAGTGCGTCCTCCTCCCCCACTCTCGGACTGGCGTTGCTCGTGGCCGCGGCTGGTGGCGCCGGCGCGGTGCTCCGGGCTCTCCTGATCCATCACATCGGGCTGCGGCGAGCGGACCCGCTGCCGGTGGGCACGCTGATCGTCAATGCGTCCGGTTCGCTCCTGCTGGGGATCCTCACCGGGCTTGCGCTCTACCACGGCATTGGGGGGAGGTACGTGGCCATAGTGGGGGTCGGCCTGTGCGGGGGCTACACCACGTGGTCGACCGCGAGCTGGGAGACGGTGCACCTCCTCCATACGGGCCACCGAACCGAAGCGATCGTCTACACCCTGGGCAGCCTCGTCCTGTGCATCGGCGCCGCGGCTGCGGCGATCGGCCTCATGGCCCTGCTCTGAATCCAGCCTCGGACCCCCGCAGCGGATACCTTTCCGCCGATGAAGAGCCCCGGGCCCCTCTTGGCGTCGGGCCGCGATTCGGACATCTTCGAATACGGCCCCGGTCTTGTCCTCCGCCGCTCGCGCGAAGGCCACTCCATGGCGACGGAAGCACGCACCATGTCCTTCATGAGGGACAGGGGTTATCCCGTGCCTGCAGTCGAGGAATTGAGCGATGACGGTTTGGACATGGTGATGGAGCGGATCGAGGGCGTGACCATGGTCGAGGCGATCGGCAAGTCGCCCTGGACCATCCGGCGGCATGGGGCGACGTTGGCCGATCTCCATCGCAGGCTGCACGACATCGAGGCGCCAGAGTTCCTTCCGGCCGCCCCGGTCGGGACCGGGACCAAGGTCCTCCACCTAGACCTGCACCCGCTCAACGTCATGATCGGCCCAAAGGGTGTCTGGGTGATCGATTGGCCGAACGCGCACCGTGGCGACCCGAACGTCGACATCGGCCTGGCCTGGGTCCTGATGGCGGCCGGTCAGATCCCCGGGGGTGGCCTGAAGGCACGGCTCTTGGGATTCGGCCGTTCCTTGCTGGTGAACGGCTTCCTCTCCCACTTTGACCGGCTCGCGGTCGGTCGCCTGGTTCGACAAATCGTCGAGATGAAAGTGCAGGACCCCCACATGAGCGAGGCGGAGATAGCCGGGATGTGGAACGTGGTGCAGCAGGCCGAAGCGGGCGCTTGACTCGCTGCGACTCAGGTCGCGAACGCCTCGATGGGCGGGCAACTGCAGACGAGGTTCCGGTCCCCGTAGGCCTGGTTGATCCGTGCGACCGGGGGCCAGTACTTCTTGCTGTGATATCCAGCAGGGAACACGGCCACGGCGCGCTCATAGGGCCGGTCCCAATCGGCGACCAACGCGGCCGCGGTGTGCGGTGCACCGCGCAACGGGCTCTCTTCCACGGACCATCGACCCGAGGCCACGTCCTCGATTTCGGCCCGGATCGCGATCATGGCGTCGCAGAAACGATCGAGCTCAGCCAGGTCTTCGCTCTCGGTCGGCTCC
>DATAYX010000204.1:0-15126 GCA_036272355.1 Acidimicrobiales bacterium | reverse complement strand
ACCCGCTTGTGCGAGAACCACGGGAGCAGGAGGCGCCGCGTCCACGTGTGGAGTGGCGGGTCCGCCGAGATGGGCGGTAGGCCGTACTCCAGGTTGGGGCCGTCGAAGTTCTCGTTGGGGTCCTCGTCCTCGTCGCCCGGGATCACCGCCACCTTGAGGGAGCTGAAGTGCTCGATGTCGTGGGCGATCGCCGTCACGTCGTCGTAGCGCAACGGCATCCAGCTGCTCTTGCGCCGGTCGGTGTGCGGGATGGGGCAGCTCCCACGCAGCTGGTCCCAGATGGTGAAGGGGTCGGCCAGGTACCCCGGGTCCATGACGTCGAAGTCGGTCGTCCAGTCGGTGACCGGCGCGGTGTGTGTCATGCGATGCCCCCTTGTGGTGCGTGTGCTGCGGATCGGCGCCGTCTGCTGCGATGTCGCCGGGCCGCAGGGTTCAGACTACTGCCGGGGTGCAGACGGCTCCCAGCCGGGAACCGCCGGGTTAAGACGCGACCGGCTCCCCGCCCCGTACCACCTCGAACTGGCGGGATCCCTCGTCCGCCGGCACTCGTACTCCCGGCGCACCGTCGGGCCCGGGACGGATCACCTCGGCGCCGTCCGGGGCGAACTGGACGATGTAGGCCTTGCGCACCGCATCGGTCCGGTTGGGTCCCGTGGAGTGCGGGGTGAGCGACGAGAAGACGACGATGCTGCCGGCGGCCGCGGGCACCGGCACCGCTTCGGCCGGGTCGCGCAGGCAGACGAAGCCGATGTCGGAGTACTCGTGCGCGAGCGTGCCCAGCCGGTGCACGCGCGGAACGACCCAGGGGCAGCCGTTCTCCTCGGTGGTGTCGGTCAGCGCCACCCAGCACGTGAGGTACTGCTGCGGCTCGACGAACGCGTAGCCGTTGTCCTGGTGCCAGGGGAACGGCGACTCGGTGCCGGGCTTCTTGTACACCGCCTGGTCCCAGTAGAGCCGCACGTCGGGGCCGATGAGGTCCGCGCACAGGCCGGCGAAGAGCGCCGACGAGGTGAAGCGGCGCAACCGCGGCGAGCGCACGACGAGATGGGTGGTGAAGGTGATCTCATCGGCGCGGGCGATGAAGAAGCGGCCGCCTTCCATCTCGCGCAGCACCTCCTCCTGGCGGTGCTCGAAGGGGTCGATCTCGGCGAGGAGTGCCTCGGTCTCTTCGGGCGGCAGCGCCCCCTCGAGCACGAAGTAGCCGAGCTCGTCGTACTGGCGGGCCTGCTCGGGCGAGACCACGCGGAAGGGTCCGGAGTGGTCGTGCCATTCGAATCCGGTGTTGAGCGCATGCAGCGTCGGGCCCGGGGGCCCGGCGGCGGTGCTGACGCTCATGCCCCAATCATGTACCGGTGAAGCGCGGGGGGCGGCGCTCGGCGGTGGCCCGCACACCCTCGGCGAAGTCGGCGGAGCCCTGGAGGCGGAGCTGCTCCGCGCACTCCTGGTCCATGGCGGCACGCGCCGACTCGACGAGACCGAGCCGGAGCGTGGCGCGGATGGCGCGCACCGCCAGGGGACCCGAGCCCGCCAGCTCACCGGCATAGGCGAGCGAGTCGGTCATGAGATCACCGTCGGCGTCGCCGGCCAGCCGGTCGCACAGGCCGAGGGCAAACGCCTCCTCCCCGCCGACGCGGCGCCCGGTGAGGAGGAGGTCGGCGGCGGCTTGTTGCCCCACGAGGGCGGGCAGCGTCACCGTGAGGGCGAACCCGTGGTGAAAGCCGAGGCGGGAGAAGTTCGCGCTGAAGCGACTCGCCGCGGTCGCCACCCGGAAATCGGCCGAGAGCGCGAGGCCAAGGCCACCGCCGACCGCGGCCCCCTGCACGGCGGCCACGACGGGGAGCGGTGCAGCGAAGAGGCGGAGTGCCTGGCGGTACAGCTCGGCGATGTCCTGTCCGGCGTTGGCTGCGAAGTCGAGACCGGCACAGAAGTGCTTTCCCTCCGCAGCCAGCACGATGGCCCGACACCAGCCGCTGCGGTCGAGCTCGTCGTACGCGTCGCCCACGTCCCGCACCATCGACGTGTCGAAGAAGTTGTTGGGTGGACGGCGCAGGCTCACCACGCCGACGTGTTCGCCATGCTGCTCGATGGAGACCGCGTCGCTCACGCCGCCGCCCGTCGCCGGACGCTCACAGCGGGATGTCCTCCAGGCTGCGCCAATAGATCAGCGCGTCCTCGTTCTCGACGGCCTTGGGGATGCGCCCCACCTCGGTGAAGCCGAGCCTCTCGTACAGGCCGCGTACGGGGTTGGACTCGAAAACGAGGTTGAACTGCAGGGCGTCGAAGCCAAGACGCCGCGCCTCGAGCATTGAGTGCTCGACCAGCGTCCGCCCCACACCGGTGCCCCGGTACGCGGCGAGCACGAAGTAGCCCGCGTTGGCGATGTGCGCAGCGCGGCCGACGAAATTGGGCTTGAGGTAGTACGCACCGATGAGATAACTCCCGAATCTCGCCACCTGGACGGAAGACGAGTGGTCGACCCAATAGTCGTCGAACTGCTCGCGGGTGACGGGCGCGGACTGGGGAAACCCTTCGCCGGCGCCGACGATGCGGCTGAACGCAACGAACAGCTCGTCGTAGTCGTCCACCGTGGCCACCTTGACGTCGACCGGCACGACACCCACGGTAGTGGTGCCCGCGCCGCGAACTGCGTCACTTGGCGCGTCGATTCCCGGTTCGCACCGCTCGCCGGACGCTGCCGGCGCGGGGTCAACGCGCCGCGAAACCCGTCGTGCCGATGCCGGGACGCACGGCCTCGATCGGATCGCGCAGGTCGTCGATGTAGCCGAGTGCGTACGCCCCGCGGTCGTAGCCCATGAGGCGGAGCAGATCCACGGGAAGGGTCTCCGCCACCTCCCGGGGCACGGAGAGATACTGGTTCTCCTCCTGGCGCAACCACGCGACGGCATAGGTGATGTTCAGCCCGATGCGGGTCGAGGCAGAGCGGTTGGCGCCACCCCCGTGATACACGCTGCCCGAATAGATCAACACCGACCCGCGCGGCATCTCGGCGCCCTCGGTGTCGTCGGGACCGAAGGACTGGCCGTCCGGCGCTGCGTTGCTGCCGACGACGACCCGAGTTGCGCCGTTCTCCTCCGTGAAGTCGGTCAGCGCCCAGATCGTGTTGCACTGGACGTCGTAGCCGGACGGAAAGGGGAAGAAGTCGAACGCCCACTGGTCCCGATGGATCGGCTGGGCGGTCTCGCCGGGCCCAATGGCGATGGCCTGGGTGAGATGGAGCTGGATGTTCGTCGCATGGCCCAGGAACGTCCGCGCCGCACCCAGGGCCAGCGGATGCATGACGAGATCGCGGCACGCGGCCGAGCGGGCGATGAGGGAGCCGGTGCGGCGGGTCAGGTTGCCACTGAAGTCGTCGGGCCCGGTCGGCGTGGCATCGAGGAAGGGGCGCAGTTCCGACTCGACTTGGTCCAGCAGCGCAGGCTCGGCCACGCGCTCGATGATCACCGCTCCGTCCCGGACGACGGCGGCCGCCACCTCGTCGGGGCCGGCCTCGTTGCTCAGGCGGACGATGGGCACGTCCTCATCCTGGACAACCGCCGCCCGCGCCGGCAACTCCTCCCGGCGCCGCCCGACCCGCCCCATGCCCGGGGCCCCACAGGGCGGGGGCAGTCGGGTGAGCGGTATGCGCACATCTATGCGCATACCGGGCAGACAGAGCCGATGCCTCCTGCTCTTCGTTCAGGGTTCTCCCCCCGAGACCCGGCCGCAGCCAGGGGCGACGGGTCCTACGGCGCCGCCGGCCCCTCCGTCACCAGGCCGATCTCGGCGAGCTTGCGCAGGGTCTGGCGGACATCGTCCCCGATCACCGCAGCCTCGCCTGGATACGTCTCGGAGAGCGCCTTGACCATCGAGTCGACCGTGGTCGCCCCGTCACACAGGTTCCACACCGCCCCTGCGCTCGAGTTGAGCAAGATCATCAACTGGCCGACGTCGTCGTACACGGCGATGTTGTCGTCCAGCTCCACCCCGGAAGCACCCTGGCGGCGCACCGGTACCGAGTCCGCCGAGGGCCACGACGCCTCCATGTCCGCCATTCCTACACCCGGGCGCCCGCGAGACCGAGCACCAACGCGCACGCGGAGCCCAGGTCGGAGAAGGTGAGGCCGTAGCACGCGCACTCCGCCGCCAGCCGGCCTAGTGCCTCCGAGCCCGCCGGGCCGTGCGGCAAGAGGTTGACCGCGTGCAGCGCCAGGGTGAAGAAGGCTTCGGTCTCGCTCAACGCGACCAGTGCCGTCTCGGCGGACGGGTCGTAACGGGGGACGATGACGAAGCCGGGCTCGCACGGCTCGGCGATGCGCCGCCCGGTGCCGTCGCCGACCGGGACCAACCACTCCCCGTCGCCTTCTCCTTCGAGTACCGCGGGCGCCATGTCCGCCAGCACGCCGAAGCTGCCCGGCTTCACGGTGATCGGCTTGGGGTAGGGAAGCAGCCGTCCCGGCCCGGAGCCTGCAGCGTCGAGCTCGAGGGCCACGAGCTCGTCGCTGAGATAACCCAGGCCCGCCCGCACCAGCCCGGCCGTCAGTGTCGACTTGCCCGATCCCGACGCCGCCGGCACCAGGATCCCGACGCCCGACGCCTCCAGTCCGCCCGAATGAAAGAGCAGATGCTCCCCGCTGAGCTCGGCGGCGAGGCGGTTGACGTCCCAGACGAGCCATCCGACAGCGACGCCCGGCGCCAATCGGGGCTCGACCAATTCGCCGTCGCGGCGGACGTCGACCGTGCCGGGCCGATCAGGCGCGGCGGTCAGCGCGTAGCGATGGGGTGTCGGCTCGCCTGGCGCGCCGTCAAGATCGGCATCAACCATGCCTCCAGCCGGACTCTCCGCGTCCACGTCGCGCAGCGACGACAACAGCTCGGAGATATGGGCACCGAGGGCAACGTCGTCGGTGCAGACCGCAAAGCGGTAGGAGAGAGCCTTCAGGTTTGGGGTGCAGTGCGCCCATTCGTGCTCTTCTGGCACGGGCACCAACTAGGTCGGGTCGGCCTGGCTCCCCGCCTCGTGCGCCTCGGCCACGGCTTCGATCGCCGGCTTGGGCGTCCGGCTGGCCCAGTGGTGCATCGCCCAGCCGCCGGCCACGAGCGCAGCGCCGATCTCGGCGTCACGCTGGACGTCGATGCCGGTGAACGCCAGCGTCGAACCGGGCGACGTCGTCGGCGACCCGGTTCCGCCGGTCCCCGCCCCCGTCCCCGTCCCCGTCCCCGAGCCGGTTGTCGTCGAGGGGCTGGTCGCGGGGCCCGATCCTCCGCCGGTCCCGCTGTTCCCCGACAGCGTCGCGCCGGCGGCCGGCTTGGCCGTCAGGATCTCAGGAACGACCCATGCCGCAGCGCCAGCGCTGGCCGCCACCGACATCCGGCCGAGGGCCTGGCGCCTCGAAAATGTCCGACTGGGGCGGGCATCGCCGGGTGCAACCGGAGATGTGCCCTCATCTCGAAGATTCCGCTGCCTCTGCATCGTTCCGCCCGTCCTTTGAGTGACCTCGGGAGACTCTACTTGCCGTTCTCCCACCTAAACAGGGTTTTTCTTGTTTGAGCTTCTGCAGCCCCGGATGCAATATTTCCCGGTGCGACTTGATCCCTAAGTGGTGGAGTAACGACCCATCGCACCGTTTACTACCGCCCGATGCCTCTCTCCGAGGATTTGTGCATCGTTTGTGAAACCCGGGTGGCAAACCCCGATGGCCCCCACCGCCCGTTCCGCAGCGCGCCTCCTGGCCCACCGGTCCAAGGGCTCGCCCGGGCGAGCCGGACGGCATGATGAGCACGTGAGGGGCGGGGCGAAGGTCGAGGATGGGTCGATCGAGGCGACGGCCGGGCTGCTCTGGGAAGCCTGTCGCCCTGATCCCGACCCGGACTCGGTGCGACGGGCCCTGGCCGGTGGTGCCGACATCGCCCTCGCCGTCTCTGCCGCCGAAGAGCACCGGATGAGCCCCCTCCTCTGGCGGTCACTCGACGCGGCGGAGGCGTTGGACATCCTCGGTGCCAATCAGGCCGCGCTGAAAGGGACTGCCGACGCATTCGCCATGGAGGCGCTCCTTCTGATCCCGCACGCGATGGACCTGGCGGTCAACCCGCTCACAGCCGCGTCGCTCGAGCCGGTGGTGTTCAAGGGTCCGGCCGTAGCGGCGCGCTATCCGCGGCCCGGCTTGCGTCCGATGGAGGACATCGACCTGCTCCTCCCCCGCACCGACCATGGCCGCGCGCTGTCCGCATTGGCGGCGGCCGGGTGGACGGTCGTTCGGGCGGCCGAGGGTGAGCAATACGACACCGTCCTCACCCACCACGAGGTGCCGTCGTTGCTCCTGGAACTGCACTTCGGGCTGGAAGCGGCGTCGCAGCGGGTCACGGCCCTCGATCCGGTCACGTTGTGGTCCCATCGACAACCCGCTGTCGTTGCTGGTACGCACGCGTTCGTCCTGCCCCAGAACGAAGAGCTGGTGGTGCTCGCCGCGCATGCCGGCAAGCCGCACCACGGCTTCGTCCGGCTGGTCTGGATCGCCGACATCGCCATGATCGTGCGCGCCGCCGCGAGGGACGGCAACCCGGTGGACTGGGAACGCGTACGGGCAGTCGCCGACTCGACCCGCTGCATGACCGTCGTCGGTGCCGCGCTGTCCATGGCGCGGCGGGCCGGCGTCGATGCTCCGACCGGTCTGTTCCCACTTCCAACCCGGGGCTGGCGCGGCGCGGCCATGGAGAAGCTGCTGTCGGTGACGTGGCCACTCACCCACCTCGAGCTACCGGGCTATCAGCTCAATTACGCGCTGACCGACGATTGGATCCAGCGGCTCAAGATCCTTCTGGTCCTGCGCGGGTCCGGCTACGGCATCGGGGGACACGTTCGGCGCATCTCGCGCTGGCCGCGACGGGCGCTGCGGGGCCCCCGGTCGTCCAGCTGACAACAGGGCTCGTTTGTATTTAACTTGACAGTTAACTAGCTCCGAGGTTAAATACAGCGATGACCGCCCGCTTGGCCGCCGAACGGCTCGATGCAGCATTCGCCGCGCTCGCCGATCCCACAAGGCGGGCCATCGTGAGCCGGCTCGCACGAGGCGACGCGACGGTGAGTGAGCTCGCCGCCCCTTTCGCAATGTCGCTCCCGGGCATCTCGAAGCACCTCAAAGTGCTCGAGCGCAGTGGACTCATCTCCCGAGGGCGCGAGGCCCAATTCCGGCCATGTCGCCTCGAAGTTGAGGCGCTCGACCAGACGCTCGATTGGATCAGCACGCATCGGCAGATCTGGGACCAGCGCTTCGACAAGTTGGATGCGCACCTGAGCGAGCTGCGATCCCGCTCCGATCGGGGCAGGAATTCGGGCTCATGACAGGGCCGCGGAACGAGCTTCGCTTTGCCCGGGTCTTCGAAGCTCCGCGTGAGCTCGTTTTCGAGTGCATGATCGACCCGGATCACCTCTCGCAATTCTGGGGACCGGCCGGGACGAGCGCACCGCGCGAGCACATTTCTGTCGATGCCCGGCCGGGCGGCGTCTTCTCGACCGTCATGGTGAACGACCGCGACGGCAGCCAGTACCCGACACATGCCGTCTACGACGAGGTACGCCCACCGGAACTGCTGTCGTGGACCGAAACCCACTCTGGGATGAAGGTGATCACGCAGTTCCTCGCGCTCGGAGCGGCCCGCACGGAGGTACGGATACATCAGCGCTACGTCCCCGAGGCCTTCATGGCGCCTGAGGCACAGGCCGGGTTCTTGACGTCGCTCGACCGCTTCGCGGTACATCTCGCGCACGTAGGCGCCCGATCCACTCGCGCTCAAACTGATCCGGACGCATCAGAGTAGGAGAACACAACATGGCGACCGATACCCCCATCACAACGAATAACGACGAGCGGGTGAAGGACATCGCAGAGGAATTCCTGACGCTCGCCGACCTCTTGGAGGCAGCAGGCCCACAGGTGTGGGACGAGCCGTCCCTTTGTGAAGGATGGCGAACACGAGAGGTCGTCGCTCATGTCACCATGCCCGTGCGCTACGGGGGCCCCGCCTTCATGGCGGAGCTCGAGGCGGCAGGCGGCGATTTCACCCGCCTGTCGAACACGGTGGCGGCGCGCGACGGTGCCCTGCCGACGGAGCACCTCCTAGCCGACCTCCGCTCGGACATCCTGCACCGTTGGCAGCCGCCGGGCGGCGGGGCGGACGGCGCACTGACGCACTGCGTCGTGCATTGTCTCGACATCATCGAGGCAGTTCCGTTAGCGCATCGTGTACCTGAGGGGCGTATCACGCGGGTCCTTTCGCTGGTTGCCGATTCCTCGGCGCCCAACCTCTTCGGAACCGATTTGTCCGGCGTGGCGATGCGGGCCGACGACATCGAGTGGTCGTGCGGGGTTGGTGCGGCCGTCGAAGGTCCTGCTCAATCTCTTGCGTTGGTGGCCTGCGGCCGTCTGCTCCCAGAGGGGCGCCTGCGCGGGGAGGGAGCCTCCCGCTTCACGCGGCGTTGAACGGCGACGCGCTTCGAGGCTGCTCGGTCCGAGCCCCTGTCTGTTCCCGCCATGCGCGCCAGGCCCAGTACCCACCTGCGAGGTCCGCGACCCGGGTGAACCCCAAAGCACGCAGCGAGGCTGCGGCGAAACTCGAGGCGTATCCCTCGGAGCACGCGACGACAATCGGCTGGCCGTAGCCATCGATATCTGTGAGCGCGTGCTCGCCACCCAGATCGAAGCGCCACTCGAGAACGTTGCGTTCGATCACAATCGCGTGATCAAACTCGCCCTCCTCGGCTCTTTGCCCTTCGGGGCGGATGTCGACCAAGAGCGCCCCGCACACACGCCATGGTCCGAGGTCCTCAGGTCCCACCCGGTCGATGAGCCGGCGAGCGTCAGCCAGCAGTTGCTCGACGGAAGTTGACGTCACGGCGCCACGAGCGACAAGTCCGATGGGCCGGTGAACGTCGCCGAATCGTGCGAGGAGGACCACTCGTTGTCCCGAGGTATCAGTCGATCACCGGAACGGTCGTAATAGATCATGGACGTAAGGGGCGGACTGTAGACGTGAAGGCTCAGCGCATGCACGGCCGCCTCATTCCGCACATCATGGACGTGCCCTGCACCGAAGGCCAGGGTGACACCGGCGTGCACCTCCCTACGCGCGAGCATCACTTGGCCTCCATCGTCATGCCACGGAATGGTCTCGATCAGGGAGCCGCTGATGACATGGAGCGCGCCTCGAGAACCGCCGTGGTCGTGGAGGTCGGCGATGGCGCCGCCCGGCCACGCGATGAGCCAAGCGTCGAAATCGCTCGTCTTGGCGATCAACCGCCAGGACCGGTTGCGTACACCCATGGCTCCCGGCCAGTGCGCGACCGCACCGAGGCGCCTGGCGATCCCGGCAGGATCGACCTGCCGACGCGCCGAGGACGTTCGACCGTCGGCACGGCCATCGAATCGGCGAAACTCACCTCCCGGAACGGGACGGCCCGATCTGTGCATCGGAGAAACGGTAATCGCCTAATCCGAGTAAGTCAATCGGATTTAACGGATTTGCCACCTCGAGAGCCCGTGGCCTCGCCACGAGGAGGGACGCCCCTGGTCCGATGGCATTGCAGCCACTGACGATCCATCCGCCGGGCCCGCCCAGATAACGGCAGTCACGGTGACGGAACGGACGTTGTCGTAACCGCGCGGTTTTCATGCGCTTGTGTTGCGGAGGTTGTAACGTCCGAAGAGAGATGCCGGGGGGCTGGTAGGCATGCGCGAGCGCGGTGTGCGTTCGGGACGATCGCCTGCCACCTCCGTGCCCGAATAGGCCCGAACGTGGGCCCGGTCCTCGAGGCACCCGAAGGTTCCGTTGCCGACAATGCCGGCGCGCCGGAAGACAGCCCCCTTCTCGAAGTCCGGGACGTCACCATCGGATTCGGGGGCGTCCTCGCGCTCGACGAGGTCTCGATGTCGATCGACACGGGCGAGGTCGTCGGGGTCATCGGCCCCAACGGCGCGGGCAAGACGACCCTCTTCAATCTGATCTGCGGCTTCGTCCACCCGAGCTCGGGGCGCATTACCTACCGCGGCCACGATTTGCAGCGGCACCATCCTCATGACCTCGCCAAGCTGGGCATCGCCCGCACGCTGCAGGGGGTCGGGCTGTGCGCGGGGCTGACCGTGCTCGAGAACGTCATGTTGGGTGCACAGCCGGTGTTGCAGAGCGATCCGCTTTCCTCGTTCCTCGGCTTGTGGCGGTCGAGTCAGGAGGAACGGCGAACAGAAGCGCGGGCGAGGGAGGTCCTCGGCGACCTCGGCGCCGCCGCCTACGCGGACCGGTTGCCTCCGGCTCTGCCCTACGCCGTCCAAAAGCAAACCGCTCTGGCGCGCGCCTTGATGGCGGAACCTCGCCTGTTGCTCCTCGACGAACCGGCAAGCGGGCTGTCCGAGACGGAGATGTCCTCGCTCGCTACGAGGATCCGAAGCCTCACCACGAGGATGTCGGTGCTCTTGGTGGAACACCACATGGATCTCGTCATGTCCGTATGCGACCGTATCGTTGTCTTGAATTTCGGACGGGTGATCGCCCACGGCACCCCTGACGCGATCCGGGCCAACCCCGAGGTAGCGACCGCGTATCTCGGAGACGAGGTGGAGGCGACGAGCGCACCGCTGGACAGTGGCGATTCCGATGCTTGAGGTCCGCGAACTCTCCGTGTCGTTCGGAGCCGTGCGCGCGCTGCGCTCTGTGTCCTTCGACGCCGAGCCCGGTGCGATCACGGCCATCCTCGGCGCCAACGGCGCCGGAAAGACAACCCTGCTTCGTACCATCTCAGGGTTGGTGAGACCGGCGTCCGGATCCGTGTCCTTCGACGGCGGTTCGCTCGTCGGCCGTTCGGTCGAGTCGATCGCGCGGCTGGGCGTGGCCCACGTGCCCGAAGGGCGCGGCGTCATCGAAGAGCTCACGGTCGAAGAGAACCTCCGCCTGGCCACGCTGTGGTGCCTCAAGCGCAGCGAACGCCAGGCCGCCATCGAGGAGATCCTCGAGATGTTCCCGCGACTGCAAGGCTTTCGGCGCCGGCATGCGTCGACGCTCTCGGGTGGCGAACGCCAGATGCTGGTGCTCGGCCGCGCGCTCATTTCCAAACCACGGCTCATGCTGCTCGACGAGCCCAGCCTGGGACTGGCGCCCCTCATCACT
This sequence comes from Acidimicrobiales bacterium, assembly GCA_036272355.1. Taxonomy (GTDB): domain Bacteria; phylum Actinomycetota; class Acidimicrobiia; order Acidimicrobiales; family RAAP-2; genus Bog-473. The sequence goes on along the minus strand of DATAYX010000204.1, from coordinate 3,972 downwards.
GCGCAGCTGATGGCCATGCTGCAGGAGCAGACCAACGGCAAGGACATCACGGTCGTGTTGGTCGAACAGAACGCCCGCAGCGCGCTGTCGGTGTCGCATCACGCTGTGATCCTCAACCTCGGACAGGTGGTGGTGTCCGACTCTGCCGCAAACGTGTCGGCGGACGACGGCCTACGCCACCATTACCTGGGGTTCTGACGCCATGACTCTCTTCTGGGACTACACGCTCAACGGCATCGCCAACGGGATGATCTACGCCTCACTCGCGCTCGCACTGGTGTTGATCTTCCGCGCCACGCGCATCATCCCGTTCGCGCAAGGGGCTGCGGGCATGCTCACGACGTTCATCGCCTTCAGCCTCATCTCCCGAGGCTGGGGGTACTGGTGGGTGTTCGTCGTGGCGCTCCTAATCGGCTTTGCCATTGGCGCGGTTACCCAGCGGGTACTGATCCGACCTTTGGCCGGGAAGTCAGAATTGAATCCCGTTATCGTGACGATCGGCTTGCTGGTCGTCTTCGAGGGTCTCGCCGGAGCCATCTACGGCAACGCGAGCCGAGGCTTCCCGGCCGCGTTCTCCCAGCGAGGGCTGCACATCGGGAGCACGACCATCGCGTTCTCCGCGTTCGACGTGTTCATCGTCGTCGCAGTCCTCGTGCTGATGACCGCGATGCTCATCCTGTTCCGCTTCACGACGCTCGGCCTGCGCATGCGGGCTTCGGCCTTCTCACGGGAGATCGCGCGCCTGCTCGGCGTGCGGGTGGGGCTACTGCTGACGCTCGGTTGGGGCCTGGCGGGGATCGCCGGATCGCTGGCCGCCCTGCTGGCCGCGCCAACCCGCTCATTCAGCCCGTACTACATGGACCTGATCTTCGTGTACTCCTTCACCGCTGCCGTCATCGGTGGACTCGAGAGCCCGGTCGGCGCGCTGGTGGGTGGGGTGATCTCGGGCCTCTGCATCTCGTACGTCGGCGGCTACCTCGGATCGGGGCTCGAGCCGCTTGGCGCGCTTGCCCTCCTGATGGTGGCGTTGATGGCGCGTCCGGAGGGGATCTTCGCCCGACCGCCGGCAAGGCGTGTCTGAGATGGACACGGCCGCTCTATCCAGAGTCGTTCCCCGGCAGCCGATGATCCGCCACTTGCTCGCGGCGGTGTTGGGAGGCGTCGTCCTCTGGTATCTGACGACACAGCTCAGCAGCTACAACGACTACCAGGTCGGCGAGATCGCGTGCTACGTCGTGGTGCTGGCCGGGCTGAGTCTGCTGACCGGCGCCAACGGACAGATCTCGCTCGGCCACGGCGCGTTCATGGCGGTGGGGGCGTACACACTCGGGCTGTTGATGACTCACACCGCCACCAATTTCATCCTCGAGCTCGCCGCCGCGGCCGGGGTCGCCGCGGTGGTTGGCGTGGTCATCGGCCTGCCGGCCACCCGCCTGAAGGGCCCCTACCTGGCCGGCATGACTCTGCTGTTCGCGCTCGCAGTGCCGTCCATCGCCGACAAGTGGCCGGCCACGTTCGGTGGGGACCAAGGGCTCACTGTGACCGCGCCCACGGCGCCCGGATCGCTCGGTCAAGAGGAATGGCTGACGTGGATCCAGATCCTCGGCGCGCTGATCGTGCTCGTCCTCTTGGCCAACCTGCTGTGGAGCCGATACGGACGTGCGTTCCGGGCGGTTCGTGACGACGAGATCGCGGCATCGTTGACGGGCATCCACGTGGCGCGCACAAAGGTGATGGCGTTCTCCATCAGCGCGGCGTGCGCCGGGCTCGGCGGTGCGCTTCTGGCCCTTTCGACCGGCGTCGTGAACACAGGTTCGTATTCGCTGACGCTGTCGATCCAGTTGTTGGCCGCCATGGTGCTCGGCGGCACCGGGACCTTGTTCGGGATGGTGTGGGGCGGGATCCTTCTCGTGTACCTGCCGCAGTGGTCGACGTCGCTGTCGTCGGATTTCAATCTCGGCAGCGGGGCGAACGCATACCTCGCCACCATCATTTTCGGGGTGGTGCTCATCGTGGCGATGCTCGCGGCGCCCAACGGAATCCAGGGAGGTCTGCGATGGCTGTGGGCGCACCGTCCGCGTCAGGGAGGCAGCGACCACGCCGCCCCCACTCCGGTCCCGGTGTCGGCAGGTGACTAATGCAATGTGCAAACAAAGAAAGGGAAGATTCATGAGACGACGAGCAAGGAGACTGACAGGGTGGGCTCTCTGGGCCCGAGCCGTCGTGGCCGGGTTGATGGGCTGCGCGTTGGGCGTGATGTTGGTGCCGGCGACGGCACAGGCTGCGAGCACGCCCGGCGTCACCTCGAGCTCCATCACCATCGGCGCCACGGTCCCGCTCACCGGGCCGGCCGCACCGGGCTACGACGAGATCGCGCCTGCGATGAACGCGGTGTTCGACTGGGCCAACGCGCACGGCGGGGTGGACGGCCGGAAGATCCACTATACGTATCTCGACGACGGCTACAACCCGGCCAACACGGCCACCCTCACCCGCAAGATGGTCCTTCAGGACAACATCTTTGCGGACGTCGGGTCGCTCGGGACGCCGACGCAGTCGTCGGTCCAGCCCTTCTTGAACCAGCAGAAGGTGCCCCAGCTGTTCATCGAGTCGGGTTGCAACTGTTGGAACAACTCCAAGTACCCGTTGAGCCTCGGGTGGCAGCCGCCGTACACCATCGACGGCAAGATCCTCGGTGCGTACATCAAGGCGAACTTCGCCGGGAAGAAGATCGGGTACCTGTCCCAGGCCGACGAGTTCGGCCAAGACGTGGTCAAAGGCCTCGACATGGAGATCCCGAAGTCATCGGTCGTCTCACGACAGACCTATGACGCGTCAACGCTGTCCGGTGCACTGTCGAACCAGATGGCGGCCCTGAAGGCAGCGGGCGCGCAGGTAGTGGTGCTCGCTACCATCCCGGCGGCCACCGCGCTGGCGATGCTGCCGGCCGCGGTCATCGGCTATTCGCCGCAGTACGTGGTCGACAGCGTGGGTGCGGACGCCCCGACGGTCGGACCGCTGCTCCAGTCGTTCGCCCAGAAGGGTGGCGCAACGGCCGCTCAGGTGGCCGCTGCCGGCGGGCTCCTCAACGGCGTCATCACGACGGCGTACTTCGCACCCGAGTCGGAGACGTCCAACCCGTGGGTGCAGACGGAGAAAAAGATCCTCCAGCAGTACGCGCCGTCGCTGTATGCCAAGTCCGGTCTCGACGGCAACACGCAGTATGGCGTGGCGCTCGCCTACACGTTTGTGCAGGCGCTCCAAAAGGCAGGCAAGAACCTGACCCGTCAGAGCCTGATGAACGCGATCAACAGCGAGGGGCACAAGTTCGTCACGCCGGGATTCGTGCCGCTCTCGTACTCGAGCTCGGTGCACTTCGGCTTCCAGGGCGAACAGGTCGTGCAGCTGAAGAGCTCGGCGCCGCCGGCGGTGACCCCCACCGGTAGCTGGATCGGCGGCGTGCCCGTCGGACCGGTCGAGACGACCAACGCCGGCTCGGGACCGATCAACAAGTACACGGGCCCGACGTCGACCCCGCCCAAGAGTCTGTCGTCGACGGCCTGAGGTTCTCGGTCTGACCGGCGGCGGGGACACCCTGTCGCCGGTCAGAGCCGGTGTCAGCCGAGGCGATCCAGCCAGTCGGCCACTATCTCGGCGGCCTCAGGCTCGCTCTTGCGCAGTGAATGGTCGCCGTCCACGAAGGACAACGTCACGTCCCCGGGGATTGCCGTCGTTTCGCGCTCGAGCTCGTCCGTCGTAGCAAAGGCGTCGCGCCGGCCCGAGACGAAGAGGCACGGGAGGCGCAGCGACCCGAAGTGCTCGGTCCGGAGCCGGTCGGGCTTCCCCGGCGGATGGAGGGGATAACTGATCAGTACGAGCGCGGCGGCCTCGAGGCCGTCAGCGACCGCCATCGAGCACATGCGCCCGCCGAAGGATCGTCCGCCCACCGCGATCTGGGCGAGGGGGACATCG
>DATAYX010000203.1:0-2158 GCA_036272355.1 Acidimicrobiales bacterium | reverse complement strand
GAACGTCCAGGGGACCCAGAACATCCTCGAGGCATGTAGAGCCTGGGGGGTCGAGCGCTTCGTCAACATCTCGACCGACAAGGCCGTGAACCCGATCAGCGTCCTCGGCTACACGAAGCGGCTCGGCGAGCAGCTGACGGCTGGGATGGCCGAACGGACGGAAGGCATCTATTTGAGCGTGCGCTTCGGCAACGTCCTGGGGAGCCGCGGGTCCGTCTTGACGACGTTCCGGGGACAGATTGCCGCAGGAGGGCCGGTCACGGTCACCCATCCCAGGGTGACGCGCTATTTCATGACCGTCGAGGAAGCAGTGGAGCTCGTGATCCAAGCGGGAGCAGTCGGGCGCGACGGCGAGGTCCTCGTCCTCGATATGGGCGAGCCGGTCCGCATCAGCGAGGTCGCCTCACAGATGGTCGCCGCTTCTGGGCGGGACATCGACATCGTCTACACCGGCTTGCGACCCGGCGAAAAGCTCCGTGAAGAGCTCTTCGACGATTGCGATCTTGACGGGCGTCGGCAGGCTCATCCACAGATCTCAGCCGTGACCGTCCCCTCGCTGCGCCCCGACCAATTGGGAGATCTCCCGCAGGTGTGCTCCGCCATCGCGATCCGGACCCACCTGGCCGAGCTCTGCCAGCGACGACTTGCTCCGTCCCTCGAAGCGGCTGTGTCGCTGTTCGAGGCGCCTATTGTCGTCGACGATGTCGTCGGCCTGTGATCTCGTCATCCTCGGCGCCGGAGGTATGGGTCAGGAGGTAGCCGACATCGTCAGCGCCGCGGTTGCTGACGGCACCGCCTGGCGCCTGATCGGCTTCATCGACGACGACACCTCGTTGCACGGCCGCGACGTGCTCGGGTTGCCCGTGCTCGGTGATCATCGTTGGCTGTCGGAGCACCGCGTCGCCGTCGCGATCGGCGTAGGTGCCCCCGCGGCGCGATGCCGCGCCTGGGCTGCAGCGCAGTCCGCGGGAGCGCTCAACGCGCCGACGCTCGTCCATCCCACTGCCTATGTCGGATTGGGAGTCGAACTGGGTTCCGGGACGGTGGTCGGGGCCCAAGCCACGATGACCGCCGACGTCGTAGTCGGCCGTTTCGGCATCGTGAACGTGGGGGCCACGGTGAGCCACAACGCGCGCCTGGGTGATTTCGCCACGGTCGCACCCGGGGCCCACCTGGCGGGCAACGTCCACCTGGGCGAGGGGGCCGACGTCGGCATCGGCGCATCGGTGACACAGGGCAACACGATCGGAGAGTGGGCGATCGTCGGTGCCGGAGCGGTAGTGATCGCCGACGTGGAGGCGAACACCACGGTGGTCGGCTGCCCGGCCCGTGTCGTGGACAGTCGCCCTGCAGGATGGCAGCGGTGAACGCCGGATACAAGGAGTGGCGGATCGGCCTGGCGCACCCCGACGTGGGTCAGGAGGAGATCGAGGCGGTCTCCCGCGTGCTGCGTGGCCCGATCCTCACCAACGGGCCCGAGACCGCGGCGTTCGAGCGTGAATTCGCCGACTTTCACCGGGCGGAGCACGGTGTCGCCTTTGCGAACGGGACGGTGGCCCTCGTGGCCCTCTTCGCCGCTCTCGGGATCGGGCCGGGCGACGAGGTGATCGTGCCGTCTCTGACCTTCATCTCATCGGCCACTTCCATCGTCTATGCCGGCGCGACACCGGTGTTTGCCGACGTGGACCCCGAGACATTCAACCTGGACCCCGCCGACGTGGCTCGCCGGCTGAACCCGCGGGTCAAGGGCGTTCTGGCCGTGCATTACGGAGGACAGCCGGCCGATCTGGCCGAGCTGTCCGCCCTGGCGTCCGACGCCGGTGTAGTGCTCCTGGAGGACGCCGCAGAGGCCCACGGAGCCCGTTACCGGGGCCGCCACGTGGGGACCTGGGGGAGGGCCGGGATGTTCAGTTTCACCCCCACGAAGAACATCACCACTGGTGAAGGCGGCATGGTGATCACGGGCGACGGCGGCCTCGCAGCCCATCTGCGCCTCCTTCGCAACCACGGCCAGACGGCGCCTTATGAGCACGGCATGCTCGGTTGCAACTGGCGCCTATCGGAGATGCAGGCGGCCATGGGCCGCGCCCAGACCGCCAAGCTCGAGGCCATCCTGGCCCGCAAGGGCGCGCTGGCGGCCGAGCTCGATCGGCTCCTC
>DATAYX010000202.1:0-1799 GCA_036272355.1 Acidimicrobiales bacterium | reverse complement strand
GGCCATGAACGTCGTCGTTTGCGTGAAGCAGATCCCTGATCCGGCCGCCCCCGGGGCCCTCAAGCCGGACACCCACACGCTCGACCGCTCCGGCAAGCTGATCATGGACGACTCCGACAATTACGGCGTCGAGATGGCCCTGCAGCTGGCGGGCGGCGAGGGTGACGAGGTCACCTTGGTCTCCATGGCGCCCGGAGGGGAGACCTCCGGCCTGCGCACAGGCCTCGCCATGGGCGCGGCCAAGGCCATCCTGGTCAGCGACGATGCGCTGGCCGGCAGCGACGCGCTGGGCACCGCCAAGGTGCTGGCGGCTGCCATCGGGCGGGCCAACCCAGATCTCGTCGTGATGGCGACCGAGTCGACCGACGGTTACACCGGCACGCTGCCCGTGCAGGTGGCCGAGCTCATGGGGCTGCCCTCGGTGACCTTCGCCAAGGCGATCAAGGTCGACGGCTCCTCGGTGTCGGTCGAGCGCCAGACCGAGTCGGGCTACGACGAGGTGACGGTCCCGCTGCCGGCGGTGGTCACCGTCACGGCGGGCGTGGTCGAGCCGCGCTACCCCTCGTTCAAGGGGATCATGGCGGCGAAGTCGAAGCCGGTCGACAACCTGACGGTGTCGGATCTGGGGATCGACGCGTCGGCCGTCGGAGCAGCGGGTGCCGGACAGGAGATCACCAACGTGGCCCCGGCCGAGGAGCGCGCGGCGGGAGAGATCGTGGTGGACGAGGGCGACGGCGCAGGCCGCATCGTGGCCTTCCTCGAGCAGTTGAAGGTGGTCTGAGATGGCGATCGACAAGATCTGGGTGCTGGCCGAGTCCGCGGACGGCGCGCCGACGCCGGTCACGCTGGAGCTGCTGACCAAGGCCCGCGAGCTGGGTTCGACCGTCGAGGCCGTGACCTGGGGCGCCGACACGGCGTCGCTGGCGGGCCCGCTGGGCGAGCACGGGGCGACGACCGTCTACGACGTCGGCGACATCGGTGATGCGCTGCCGGGTGTACCGGTGGCCGCGGCGATGGCAGAGCTGATCAAGGGCGGGAACAAGCCGGACGCGATCTTCTTCGCGCAGAGCTACGAGGGCCGCGACGTCGCCGGCCGCCTGTCGGCCAAGCTCGACACGCCGGTGCTCACGAACGTGACCGGGTTGACGGCGGGGGACGGCGCGCTGTCGAGCGAGCACCCCGTGTTCGGCGGGAGCGAGATCGTGACCGCGAAGTTCACCGGCGACGGGCCGGCGATCTTCGTCATTCGGGCCAAGTCGTTCGCGGCGGAGCCGGGTGGTGGCGCCGCGGCGACGGTGACGGCGGCCGCCGTGCCGGACGTGGCGGCGACGAACACCGCCAAGGTCGTGGCCCGCCACGTCGAGGAGCGCAGCGGGCCGAAGCTCGACGAGGCTGCCGTCGTCGTGTCCGGCGGGCGCGGGCTGGGCGACGCTTCGAACTACGCCTTGATCGAGGAGCTGGCCAAGCTGTTGAAGGGTGCTGCGGGCGCGTCGCGCGCCATCGTCGACGCCGGCTGGGTGCCCTACTCCCACCAGGTCGGCCAGACCGGCAAGACGGTCAAGCCGACCGTCTACGTGGCCTGCGGGATCTCGGGGGCCACGCAGCACCTGGTCGGGATGAAGGGCTCCAAAAACATCGTGGCCATCAACAAGGACCAGGAGGCACCGATCTTCTCGGTGGCCGACCTCGGCATCGTCGGCGACGTCCACAAGGTGCTGCCCGCCCTGATCGAGCAACTCAAGGCCAAGGGCTAGGACCCGCGGCTCCGGGTCCGGGTCCGGACGCGGGCTTCGGAAGCG
>DATAYX010000201.1:0-5049 GCA_036272355.1 Acidimicrobiales bacterium | reverse complement strand
CGGAGTCCTGGCCCATCTCGTGCAGGGCGAACTGGAGCGACAGCTTCTCGAGATGCATGCCCGGCCCGGGCCTCTTGCCGTAGAACGACAGCGACAGCTTTGAGGAGTCGGCGAGGTCGAAGGTGAGGTGGTCGGGGCCTTGCGTGCCGACCCCGGAGCCCTCGGGAAACATCGACTTAGGCGGCTCGCGGAACGCGATCGAGATGATGCGCTCGCCGCTGCCCATCTGCTTGCCCGTGCGCAGGAAGAACGGCACGCCGGCCCACCGCCAATTGTCGATCTCGCAGCGAACGGCGACCAGGGTCTCGGTGTCCGAGTCGGGCGCGACGCCCGGGATGTCGCGGTAGCCGTCGTATTGCCCGCGTACGACTTCGCCGACGTCGAGCGGCTTCATGGACCGGAAGACCTTGTTCTTCTCCTCGCCGATCGGGTCCGGGGCCAGCGCCGTCGGCGGCTCCATCGCCACGAAGCCCATGATCTGGAAGAGGTGGGTGACCACCATGTCCTTGAACGCGCCCGTCGCCTCGTAGAACTTGACCCGGTCGTCGACCCCGAGCGTCTCGGGCACGTCGATCTGCACGTGGTCGATGTGGTCGCGGTTCCAGATCGGCTCGAAGAGCCCGTTGGCGAAGCGGAAGGCCAGGATGTTCTGCACCGCCTCCTTGCCCAGGAAGTGGTCGATGCGGAAGATCTGGTCCTCGTCGAAGTACTGATGGAGCATGTCGTTGAGCGCGCAGGCCGACGCGAGGTCCGTGCCGAACGGCTTCTCCATGACGATGCGCGACCGCTCGATGAGCTTGGCGTCCGCCAGCATCTGGATGACCGACTGGTCCGCCGCCGGCGGAATGCTCAGATAGTGCAGTCGCCGCACCCCGTTGCTGTCGCCGCCGATCGCCTTCTCCGCCCCGTTGACGTGATCGCCCAGCGCCTGGGCGCCGTCGGACGTCGACACGAAGGTGAGACGCTTCTCGAACTCGGCCCAATGGCGCAACGAGATCTTGCCGGTGAAGAACTCGTCGCAGGCGTGGCGGGCGAGATGCCGGAAGTCCTCGTCGCTCAGTTGGCTCGTCGAGCTCCCGACGATGCGGTATTCGGGCATCATCCCGAGCATGGAGAGGTGGAGGAGGCCGGGCAGCAGCTTGCGCGCCGCCAGGTCGCCCGTGGCACCGAACAGCACGATCACGTGCGGGTCGATCTGCGAAGACGACGCCGCAGGGTCGGCGGTCTCGTTGCGGTCCACGACCTCGGTCATGCGGGCCTCCGCACGTTGAGCTCGGCGGTATTGGCCCCCATGATCTTCGGCACGGCCTCCTTGGGCAGCTTCTGCAGCTCGGTCACCCAGTCGGTCGGTTGGGGCAGGCCCTCCACGTGAGGCCAGTCCGAGCCGAAGATGACCCGGTCCTCACCCACGAGCCCGACGATCTCGTCCACGTCGTCTTCCCAGAAGGGGTTGATCCAAACGTGGCGCCGGAACGTGTCGACCGGGTCCTCGCCGAAGTAGCCCGGCATGCGCCGCGCCGTGGTGCGCAGCTTGCGGAACAGCGGGGCCAGGAACTCCGAGCCGTTCTCGACCGAGGCGACGCGCACGTTGGGGAAACGGTCGAACAACTTCTCGAGGAGGAGCGTCGCCAACCAGTCGTGCGCCGCCCGCTCGATCGCGAACGCCTTGATGTTCGGGCGCTGGTACCCGCCGCCGCCCTTGAACTAGGCCCGGAAGCCGTCCTGGGCGTAGCCGTTCGACGACAGGCCGGCGTCCCCGGCGTGCACGACGACCGTGATGCCGGCCTCGTTCACCCGCGCCCAGAACGGGTCGAACTCGTCCGCCGCCGGCGAGAGCGGTCCCGCCGCGGTGATCGGCGCCGCCGCCCGCAGCACGACCGTGCGGGCGTCCTGGTCGAGGGCCCACTCGAGCTCGCGCACGGCCTCGTCCACGTCGGCCAGGGTGATGTAGGGCGAGGCGAAGATGCGCTCGCGGTACGCCATGCCCCAGTCCTCGGCCAGCCAGCGGTTGAACGCACGGAACAGGAGGACCACCGCCTCGGGATCCTCCTTCAGCGGCTCTTCGTAGAGCATGCCGAGCGTGGGGAAGAGCCAGACCTGGGCCAGGCCCTGCGCGTCCATCGTCGCCAAGCGCGCGTCGCGGTCGCGGTATTCCGGCCGGGTGGGCTCGGGCGTGCCCATCAGCTCGTGCATGGGCACGCCGTTGGGGTTGCCGCGGAAATAGTCGAACAGCGCGCCGGCCGGCGAGATCGGGTTGAACGTGGGGTTGGTCACGGCCCGGCTGATGCGGCCGCCCAACGAGTGGTAGCGCCGACCGTTCACCTCGACCCATTCGATGACCCGCGGCCCGAGGGCCGGGTCGAGGTGGCGAGTGAACGCGTCGAGCGCCTCGTAATAGTGGTTGTCGGCGTCGAAGACGGGTGCGTCGAGCGTGGGCATGGTCAGCCTTTCCCGGTCCGCGTGGCGTGGCTGGCGTCGGTGTGGCGCAACACCGAAACTGTATTGGCTGGGGGCGGGCGGCCCGTCAGGGCGTGGTCCCGGGGCGTGGGGGGCCGGCGGCCGTGTACTGCACGCCTTCGGGGTCGACCGCCCAGTCGGGCGGCTGCCCCCACTGTTCCCCGAACACCAACTCGGGGAGCGGGCGCCGGCGCACCGGGCCGTGGCTCCCGAGCGGCCGGCCGAGCGTGATGGTGGCCATGATGTCGACGTTCTCGGGGATCCCCAGCAACCCGCGCAGGTCGCCGTCGGCCATGTGGTGCAACCCCGTCAGCACGCCGCCGTAGCCGAGGGCGCGGGCGGCGAGGAGCAGGTTCTGACAGGCCGGGTAGATCGAGGCGCCGTCGGAGCTCGCCGTGTGCGACCGATAGCGGACGTAGCAGGCAAGGACGAGGACGGGCACCGACTCGTAGTCGTCGACGTAACGCTGCATGGTGCGCGCCAGCCGCGACTTGGGCGAGTCGGCCTGGACCCCGGATCCCTTGTCGTAGCCGTCCTCCGCGCGCTTGGCGTCCCAGAACCGGCGGGCGCCCGCGCCGATGAGCCGCTTGGCCTCCGCCGCGGCCGGGCCGTCGGTGAGCACGACGAAGCGGAAGGGCTGGCGGTTCGAGCCGCTCGGCGCCCGGGTGGCGGCGAAGAGGATGTCGCGCAGGGCGTCGTCGGGGATCTTCTCGTCTGCGTAGCGGCGGATTGCACGCGTGGTCAGGAGGCCGTCGTAGAGGGAGACGCCGTCGGGATGCACCCCGGCGACCCTACCAATGCACCCGCGGGGCACCGGCGGTCACGCCACGACGGCCCCGTCGACCAGGCCGCCGTAGAGCGCGGGCCGGCGCTCCTCCTCGAGGAGTGCGCCCACAGAGTCGCGGCGGTGCGCCAGGTGCAGGTCGATGCGGTGCACGACGAGCGTGGCCGCACTCGGCCGGCCCGGCACCGCCGTGGGCGCGGCGGCGACCACGGTTCCGGTGGGGGCGATGATGCGGCTCGCACCGAGCAGGGTCGACGCGGCGTGGGTGCCGGCCTGGTTCGCCTCGAGCCACCACTGGCTGTTGGCGAGGGCGTAGGCGGGATGCAGGAGATCCCAGGCCGGCGCCGCCTCGACCTCGCAGGCGCAGGCGGCGAGCACCAGCCGGGCCCCGCGCAGCGCGAGCGAGCGGGCGACTTCGGGGAAGTCGCCCTCGAAGCCGACGACGAGGCCGACGCGCCCGAGCGAGGGGATGTCGAACGTCGTGACGCGGTCGCCGGGTGCGAAGACGGCATGCTCGCGAGCGGGGCGGTAGAGGTGCGCCTTGCGGTGCCAGGCGGCAAGGGCGCCGTGCGGGTCGAACACCAGCATCGTGTCGTACACCGAGCCGTCCTCCCCGAGCTCGGGCATGCTCCCCGCGACGAAGAGGCCGTGTTGCCGCGCCCGGTCGGCGAGGGTCGCCGACCGGGGGCCGTCCCGCGGCTCGGCGTCGCGCCACGCGTCGTCGCCCAGCGTCTCGGGGTCGTAGCCGCACGACCACAGCTCGGGCAGGACGAGCAGCTCCACCCCGCGGGACGCAGCGTCGTCCATCATGCCGAGGGCGACCGCGAGATTCTGCTTCGGCTCACCCGGTGTGGACAGCCATTGCGCCACGCCGACCATGAGGTCTCGCTTCACATCCCCACCGGGCCCGTCGACTCCTCTCGTCGCCGCCTGCGTGCACCGTACGGGTGCAACGTTCGGGGAGGGTTTCCCGCCTGTGAATGCCTTGTTACATCGAGAGCCCGGGCTCAGGCACTCCGGAGCGCCATGGCCGTGAGCAGCTCGTAGACCACGTGCGCGGCGGCGACAGCGGTGATCTCGGCGTGGTCGTAGGTGGGCGAGACCTCGACCACGTCCGCTCCCACGATGCGGGCGGGCGCCAGCGCCCGGACCATCGACAGGAGCTCGCGGCTGGTCAGACCGCCGGCCTCGGGCGTCCCGGTCCCCGGGGCGTGGGCCGGGTCGAGGACGTCGATGTCGACGGACACGTAGAGCGGCGCATCGCCCACCCGCTCGAGGACCTGCGCCGCCACCGCGGCGGCGCCCCGCTCGGCGACGTCGTCGGTCGTGATCTGTGCGAAGCCCATGCCGGCATCGTCGACGAGGTCGGTGCTCGAGTAGAGCGACCCGCGCAGTCCGACGTGCGTGCTGTGGTCTCGACGCAGGAGCCCTTCCTCCCACGCCCGCCGGAACGGCGAGCCGTGCGTGAAACGTTGGCCGAAGTAGACGTCCCACGTGTCGAGGTGGGCGTCGAAATGCACGAGCGCCAGTGGCCCGTGCCGCGCCGACGTGGCGCGCAGCAGCGGCAGGGCGACGGTGTGGTCACCGCCGATCGACACCAGCCGACCGCCCCCGCTCAGCAGCGCCTCGGCCGCGGCCTCGATCTGCGCGATCGCCTCCTCCGGTCCGAAGGGCGTGCACGCGACGTCGCTGGCGTCCACCACCTGGGCGAGCTCGAAGGGCAGCGCGCCGACGGCCGGGTTGTAGGGCCGCAGCAGCCGCGAGCCCTGGCGGACGGCGGACGGCCCGAACCGGGCACCCGGCCGATA
>DATAYX010000200.1:0-4732 GCA_036272355.1 Acidimicrobiales bacterium | reverse complement strand
CGCCGTCGTCGAGGATCGCGGCAAAACGCTGCGAGCGCTTCCCGAGGCCGAAGCCGGTGCCGTCCATGACGAGCCCCATCGCCTCTGCCAGCTCGCCGTTGCCGTCCGCCAGCATGACGACGCTGTCGCGGACGTTCTGGTCCTGGCCCCATGCGCCCATGACGAAGGGGTCGTTGACCGAGACGCACACGACCTTGTCCGCACCCTTGGCTCGGAGCTCGTCCGCCCGGAGCACGAACCCCGGGAGGTGGTGGTCCGAACAGGTCGGGGTGAAGGCACCGGGGACTCCGAAAAGCACGACTTTGCCCTGGCCCAGGACCTCGGCCGCGGTGGTGGACTCGGGGCCATTGTCGCTGAACGTGAACACCTTCACATCGGGGATGCGGTCGCCGACTGCGATCGTCACTGGAAGTTCTCCTCAGGCTCGGGGGGACAGGGTCGGGCGTCCCAGGCTGCCATAGGCGCGGCCGCCACCCAGAATCGGTCACGGAGTTGTAACCTGCCGACGCACAGCCTCGGGGCGAGGCTGTCGTGAGAGACAGAGACCTTGGGGGGTTGCGATGTCGCAGTCGTTCGATCGACGGTCGTTCCTGGCAGGCGGGTTGGCACTGGGCGCCGGAGCCGCGCTCCTCGGCGGTGAGGGTGTCGCCGGAGGCGCGCAGACCAACGGATCGGGTCGAAACGGGATCGCAAAGGGCAAGCCCGTCCAGGGTGGCTCTCTGACCATGGGCATCGATACCGAGGAGAGCGGCTTCGACCCGACGTCTGCCCGCTGGGACGAGGGCGGCTTCCTCTACGGCCGCACCGTGTTCGACCCGATCGCGATCGTGAACGCGCAGGGCAAGGTCGAGCCGTATCTCGCCCAGTCGATCACCTCGAACGCCGACTTCACCTCGTGGACCATCACGGTGAAGCCGAACATCCTCTTCCACGACGGCACGCCGCTCGACGGGAGCGTCCTGCATCTCAACCTCGAGAAGCAGGCTTCGTCGGCACTGGTGGGGCCCGCGTTCGCCACCAACATCCAGGATGTCGCGCAGAGTGGGCCGATGTCGGTGACCATCACCACGAAGACGCCGTGGGAACCCCTTCCCTACTACTTCGCCCAGGCCCAGACCGGGTACGTCGCGGCGCCCGCGATGCTGAACAATCCGAACGGCACCTCGCACCCCATCGGCACGGGACCGTTCGTCTTCAAGGAGTGGATCCCCAACAGCCACATGACGGCGACGAAGAACCCGCATTACTGGCGCAAGGGCTACCCCTACCTGAACCAGATCACCTTCAAGCCGATCATCGACCCGAACGCCCGGGCGGCCGCCTTGGACACGGGTGAGATCGACATGATGCACACCAACTCGCCCACCAGCCTTCAGCAGTTTCGGGGTGACAAGAAGTGGGCCTACTACGACAACAGCGGCCAGGTGATCGGCCAACCCACCGTCCAGTGCATCATGCTCAACACGTCGGCGGCGCCGTTCAACAACAAGACCCTGCGCCACGCCATGGCCATGTGTATCAACCAGGCGCAGTTCTCAAAGGTCATCAACAAGGGCATCGACGCGCCGATGCACGGCCTGTTCGTCCCCGGCAGCCCGTACTACACGCCGACGGCCTACCCCAGCTACAACCCAACGGACGCGGCGAAGCTGGTTTCGCAGGTCAAGAAACAGGGCGGCTCGGTCTCGTTCAGCCTCAACGCCACCAGCAACTCTGACGTGCAGCGGGCGGCCCAATTCTTGCAGCAGGCGTTCCAGCAGGCCGGGATGTCCGTGACCATCAACACGATCGCGCAGTCCACCCTCATCAACGATGCGCTGGCCGGCACCTACCAAGCCACCTTGTGGCGCCAGTTCGGCGCGGTCGACCCGGACCTCAATTACGTCTGGTGGTCGACCCAGCTGGCCTCGGGACCGTTGGCGCTGAACATGGCGCGCAACGTGGACCCCCGGATCCAGACTGCGCTCGTCGCGGGACGGACGACGGGTGTGAAGGCGGCGCGGGTGAAGCAGTACCAGAAGGTCAATCAGTACCTGGGCGAGGACATGCCGTACATGTGGCTGGCCCGTGACACGTGGGCCGTGGTCGCCAACCCCAAGGTGCAGAACTTCGCCAACCCCACGACACCGAACGGGAGCAAGGCCACCGCCTTCGACGAGGGTGTGCTCTGGCCGACCCAGATCTGGGTGTAGGGCGCTAGCGCATCTCGACGTCGTCGAGGTACTCCTCGCGCCAGTGGGTGTATCGCTCCTCGGGTAGTCGCAGGCAATAGGTCGGGCGCAACGCCTCGACGAAGCCGCTCTCGTGGCTCACCGCGATGATCGTGCCCGGCCAGTCGCCGAGCATCGTCCCCACCGCCGTGATCGACGACGGGTCGAGGTTGTTGGTGGGCTCGTCGAGCAGGAGCACGTTGGCCTCGCCCGCCGAGAGCATGGCCAGACCGAGCTTGGCGCGCTCGCCGCCCGAGAGCGTCGCCGGCATCTGGTCGGCCGCCTTGGACGGCAGGCCGAAGGATCCGAGCAGGGCGCGCCGGTCCTTCTCCTGGGCCAGGACGGCGTCGCTCACGTTGGCCAGGGCGGTCAGGGTCGGGTCGATCTGCTCGTGCTCCTGCGCGAAGTAGCCCACCACGACGTTGGCGCCGAGCTCGACCACGCCGTTGGACGGGTCCTGCACCGCGGCCAGGCAGCGCAGTAGCGACGACTTGCCGGCGCCGTTGCGGCCGATCACCACGATGTGGTCGCCGCGCCCCGCGTGGAAGGTGACGTTGCTCAGCACCTCGTTGCTCCCATAGCGAACGCCGAGCTTGGATACCTCGAGCGGGACGGCACCGGAGCGTGGGGGCACCGGCAGCTTGAACTTGCTTGCACGATCGCGCTTGTCGACCTTGGTCCGGGTCGCCTCCATCCGCTCGACCCGCTTGTCGAGCGCTTTGGCCTTGCGGGCCCGCTTCTCGGTACTGGCCCGCATCGAGTCGGCGAGCGCGCTGAGACGCTTGATCTCGCGCTGCTCGAGCTGGGCTGAGCGTTCGCGCTGGGACAGGTCGGCTTCGTGCTGGGCCTGGAACTTGGAGTAGTTGCCCTTCCACTCGGTGAGGTGCTCGTTCGAGATGTGCAGCACCTTGGTGATGGAGTGGTCGAGCAGTTTGAGGTCGTGGCTGACCACGAGCAGGGCGCCGGGGAAGCGGGCCAGTTCGTCGAGCAGCCAGCGCTTGGCCGAGCGGTCCAGGTGGTTCGTCGGCTCGTCGAGGATTATCAGCTCGGGCTCCTGGAACAGGACGCGCACGAGGTCGACCCGGCGACGTTGCCCACCCGACAATTCGTCCACGTCCTCGAAGAGAAGCTCCTGGCGAAGTCCGAGCCCGTCGGCCAGGCGCGCCATCACCGCCTCTGCCTCGTAGCCCCCGCTCGCCTGGAACTTGTCCTGGAGGTCGGTGAACAACTCGATGTGCGCTTCGCTGGGCTCATCCGCCAGCGCCTTGCGCGCCGAGTCCAAGGCGTCGTCGAGCACGTCGAGCCCGCGGGCCGAGAGGATGTGGGAGAACCCGGTGGGCTCGAGGCCGAGTCCTCCGGGCACCGGGGCCTGGGGCAGGTAGCCGTAGGAGCCGAGAAGGCGCACGTTGCCCCGGTGGCGCACCTGGGGTCCGGGCTCGCCCACCAGCACGGAGATGAAGGACGACTTGCCCGTGCCGTTGCGGCCCACCAGGCCGACCTTCTCGCCCTCTCCCACCACGAAGGACGCGTCGGTCAACAGGGTGCGGTCGCCGATTTCGATCGTGAGATTCGAGCCGACGATCACGGCACATCGTACAAGCACGAACATTGGCTCGGTACACTCCGCCAATGGCCGCTCTTGATCGCAAATGGTGGACGCTCATCGCTGTCTGCACGGCGACGTTCATGCTCCTGCTGGACATCACCGTCGTGAACGTGGCGCTTCCCGACATCCAGCGCTCGCTGAACGCGAGCTTCTCCGACCTGCAGTGGGTGGTCGACGCCTACTCCTTGACGCTGGCGGCGTTCATGTTGACTGCGGGTGTCGTCGGCGACATCTATGGACGACGCAACGTGTTTGCCGTCGGACTCGGGGTCTTCTCCGTCGCGTCGTTGCTCTGCGGCCTGTCGACGTCGCCGCTGATGTTGAACCTCTGCCGCGGGCTCCAAGGCGTCGGCGGAGCGATCATGTTCGCCACATCGCTCGCCTTGATCGCCAATGCGTTCGTCGGCCGCGACCGCGGTACGGCGTTCGGCATCTACGGAGCGGTCATCGGCGGCGCCGTCGCCATCGGCCCGCTGATCGGCGGCGCCATCACGAGCGCCTGGGGGTGGGAGTGGATCTTCTTCGTGAACGTGCCCATCGGCGCCCTCGCCATCCTCATCACGTTCACCCAGATCGCCCGCTCGAAGGATCCACAGGCGCACCGGGTCGACTGGGTCGGCTTCGTCACGTTCTCGGGGAGCCTCTTCACGTTGGTCTTCGCGCTCGTGCGGGGCAACGACCTCGGCTGGGGCAGCACGACCATCGTGACGCTCCTCGTGTTGTCCGTCGTCCTGATGGTCGCGTTCTTCGTGAACGAGATGTACACCCCCGAACCCATGCTCGACCTCGGCCTGTTCCGGATCCCGGCGTTCGTCGGCGTCTCCATCGTCGCCTTCACGATCGCCGCCTCGATCTTCGCGATGTTCCTGTACCTGACCTTGTACATCCAGGACGACCTCGGCTTCAGCCCGCTGGC